>CBFGVX010000028.1:0-34071 GCA_965652425.1 uncultured bacterium
GAAGGTTCGGACCGCCCCCTCATCCGTCCGCTTCGCGGCCACCTTCTCCCGCGAGGGGAGAAGGAGCGTATGCCTACTCCCTCGCCTTCGCCTCCAGCCGTGCGTTCAGCACGCGCAGCAACTCGCGCTCCCGCGCCTGCTCGCGCACATCGAAGCGGCCGATCTTCGCGTGGGCGACCAGGCGCTCCACGCTCTGGTCCCACATGCTCAGGGGCTGATCGTCGGGCGTGCGCACCAGCAGCCAGCCCGGCTCATCGCGCACGGAGACCAGCTCGTACTCGCGCTCGTGGGGGTTGGGCGTGGTGATGTTCACGACCGCGAGCCCCGGCTCCACCTCGCTTGCCGCCCAGCGAACAGCGGCGTCCAGATCCATGGGACGCCCGTTGACGATCACCGAGCCGGCGCTGTTGTAGCGCGGCTCGGCGGCCTCCAGTTCCGCGAGCGTCGGCTCGACTTCTTTCACGCAGCCGGCGACCAGAAAGCCGCTGCTGAGAGCGGCCAGAAGACAGGATCCTGCCATAACCCTAAAAAACACCTGTTGCATGTTGGGCCCGCCTGACGGTTCGAGGGTAAAATGACGATGGCACTGTAACCGGGCTCTGGTCCCGACGGGCATATGGTGGGCCCGGTGCAGACTGATCACGATCCGGCCCCGGCTACGGTATGGCGTTCGGATCTGGCAATGGTTCCCGCGGCGGCTCGCCGCGACATCCGGAAGGAACGCCCTGAGCGTGGAAGCAACGATTCGTGTTCCCGATGGCGTGGATGTTGTATCCGTCTTCGGACCCTCCGAACGCCACCTGAAGATGGTGCGCGAAGCGCTGGGCGTGCAGATGTCGGCGCGGGGGCGGGTCATCCGCATCTCCGGCGATCGTGCGCCCGTGCGGGCGGCGCACCGGGTGATCGAGCGGACGGTCGAAGCGGCCCAGCGCGGGCGGGCGTACGGGCGTCGCGAGGTGCTCGACGCGATCGCCGAGGCCTCGTGGAAATCGGACCAGGACCAGAGCGCGTCCGGCCCCGGCGATGCTCCGGCGATCCTCGGGGGCGAGGGGTTCGACTCGGCGTGGACGGGCAAGCTCGATGTGTACTCGAACGGTCGGCCCATCGTGCCGCGCTCGCAGAACCAGCAGTTCTACCTCGACCAGATGTTCGAGAGCGACCTGGTGTTCGGCGTCGGCCCGGCGGGCACGGGGAAGACCTACCTCGCGGTCGCCGCGGCGATCCATCAGCTCAAGGCCGGTCGCGTGAAGCGCGCGGTCCTGGCGCGTCCGGCGGTCGAGGCGGGCGAGAAGCTCGGCTTCCTGCCGGGCGACGAGCTCGCGAAGGTGAGCCCGTACCTGCGCCCGCTGATCGATGCGCTGCACGACATGCTGGACTACACCACGATCAAGCGGTTCATGGCCAGCGATGTGATCGAGATCGTGCCGCTGGCGTTCATGCGCGGGCGGACGCTCAACGACGCGATCATCATCCTCGATGAGGCGCAGAACACGACCAAGGGCCAGATGCAGATGTTCCTGACGCGCATGGGCCAGCGCTCGAAGATGATCATCACTG
Organism: uncultured bacterium; assembly: GCA_965652425.1. Classification (GTDB taxonomy): domain Bacteria; phylum Planctomycetota; class Phycisphaerae; order Phycisphaerales; family UBA1924; genus JANSXG01. The sequence continues at coordinate 1,558 of CBFGVX010000028.1, forward strand.
GCGATGTGACGCAGATCGACCTGCCGCGCCCGCAGGAGAGCGGCCTGATCGACGCGGCTCGGCGTTTGCGCCGGGTGAAGGGCGTGTCGTTCTGCGCGCTGGAGAAGGCCGATGTGGTGCGCCACGATCTGGTGCAGCGCGTCATCGAGGCGTACGCCGAGGACGAGGACCCGGATCTGCTGAACCGGCTGTCGACGCGTCGGGCGGTCGAGCTGATGCAGGAGGACGCGCTGCCGATTCCCGCCGAAACCTCCGGGGACGACGAGCATGCCTGAGAAGATCACGCAGAAGAGCAGGTCGGGGCGGATCCGGCGCATCGAACAGCGTCCCTCGCTGTTCTCGCGCACGGAGAGCGGCCTGCGCGAGATGGTCACGCACCCGGCGTTCGTCGGGGTGACCACGACGACGATCCTGTTCGTGCTGCTGCTGACCGCGTCGATCATCGCGGGGCGGTCGGTGCTTGGGATTGCGATGGACCGGATCTCCGATCGCACCTACACGGTGCGTGCGGAGTTCGAGCAGGTCGATGAATCGCGGACGCAGCGGAACCGGGAGATCGCGATCGCGGCGACCCCCCGCGTGTTCGTGGCGGACAGCGCGGGGATCGAATCGCTGGCGACGGACCTGCGCCGGCTGCCACGGATCGCGTCGGAGGCGGGCTCGCTGAGCGAACTTCCTCCGGAGATCCGCACGCTGTACGGGCTGACCGAGGCGGACCTGCCGGTGCTGGCCGAACAGGTCCGCACGGGCGGGGAGCTGTCGGCGACCTGGTCATCGAGCGTGAACCGGCTGATGAGCGCGCTGGCGCGCCGGCCGATGCTCGCGAGCGAGGACCGGCAGGAAGCGCTGGTGACGCCCGGTCGCGTGATCGAGATCCAGTTCGATGCGACGGCGAGCGGGGAGCCCGCGCGGACGATGCAGGTGCCGCCGATCGACACGCTGGACATCGGGACCAGCGATCGCGATGCGCTGAGGGATCGGTTGTTCAACCTCACGGTGGATTCGGGCTTCACCGGCCCGCGTGCGGAGTTGGTGACGCGTCGGCTGCTGGCGATGCAGCGACCGCTGTTCCGCTCCAGCCGCGACCGCACGCTCGCGCGCGAGCAGGCGGCGGCGAACGCGGTGCCGACCGAGATGGTGCGCTACGAGCCGGGCGAGGTGATCGTTCGGCGCGGCGACCGGATCACGGGCTCGAAGCTGCAGGAACTCGCCTCGGAGCAGACTGCGTACATCCAGACGATGCCGTTCTGGGCGAAGTTCTCGTATGTGCTGGCGGCGCTGGTCGTGGCGAGCGGGCTGGCGTGCGCGCTGGGGCTGTACATCCGGGAGTATTACCCGCGGATATTGATCAAGCCGTGGCGCTGCGCGATCGTGGCGGCGATGATCGCCGTGAGCGTGGCGGGCGGGCTGTGGATGTCGGTGGGTCTGCCGGCGGCGCTGTGGCTTGGGCTGACGCTGCCGGTGGTCCTGAGCACGATGATCATCACCGTGGCGTACGACCGGCGACTGGCGCTGATCGTCGGCGCGTCGATCGCGACGATGCTGGCGGTGTCTCTGGCGCTGTCCCCGGCGATGCTGGCGGCGCTGCTGGCCGGCGTGGCGATGGTGACGATGCGCCTGGATGATGTTCGCGCGAGGCGCGATGTGGTTTCGGCGTCGATCCTGACCTGCGCGACGCTGGCGCTCGCGAGCGCGATCGTGAGCGTGCTGGACCGCCCGGTGGTGGACGGCATCGCGCGGGAGATCATCATCGACGCGATCTACGCCGGCACGGGCGGGTTCGTCTCCGGTGCGATCCTGCTGTTCATCCTGCCGGTGGTCGAGCGGGCGTTCGACATCACGACGGGCATGACGCTGACGGAGCTCCGCGACCCGAAGCAGCCGCTGCTGCGTCTGCTGCAGCAGCGTGCGCCGGGCACCTACAACCACTCGCTCAATGTCGCGACGATCGCCGAAGCCGCGGCGGACGCGATCGGGGCCGACGGGCTGCACCTGTATGTCGGCGCGCTGTACCACGATGTGGGCAAGCTCAACAAGCCCGGCTACTTCGTCGAGAACCAGTCCAAAGGCCAGAACAAACACAACAAGCTCAGCCCGGCCATGTCGGTGCTGGTGATCGTCGGCCATGTGAAGGACGGCATCGAGCTGGCGCGCGAGTACGACATCCCGCGCTCGCTGCACCACTACATCGAGAGCCACCACGGCACGACGCTGGTCGAGTACTTCTACAACCAGGCCAAGCAGCAGGCCGACGCCGACGACCAGATCGAGCGCCCCAGCGAGGTCGAATACCGCTACCCCGGCCCGCGCCCGCGCTCGAAGGAAGCGGCGATCCTGATGCTCTGCGACGCGGTTGAGTCCGCGACGCGTGCGATGTCCGAGCCCACTCCGGCCCGCATCCGTCAGCTCGTGCACGACATGGCCACCAAGCGCCTGATGGACGGGCAGTTCGACGAGTCGAACCTGACGCTGCGCGAGCTGAACCTGATCGAGGCCGCGCTCGTGAAGTCGCTCTGCTCGGTCTACCACGGACGCATCGCGTACCCGTCGGACCAGAAGCTGAGCAAGTCGAACGAGACGAGGGTGGAGTCGTCGAAGGTGGTTGGGGCTTGACACCAAGCAACCGAGTTCGGTATCCCTCTGCATCTGCTAGGAGGGAACATGCAATTTAGACAAATGGTCTTGTTAGCCATCCATTTTTCGGTGGTAGCGTTGCTGAGTGGTTGCTTTGCGAATCCCTACGCACAGTACTACTCTCCAGCCCCAAACGTACCTGATTTCACCGACAAGGCCGCGCAAGTAGAAGCCCGCTATGGCAGTGATCCCACAAGCGATGCCCTGAGCCTGTATGAAGACGGGTTTCGTCCGATCGGGGAATCCGTATTTTACGGACCAGATTCTGGACTGTCTTTGGCAAAGAGCCAAGCCCGAAAGATTGGAGCAGCCAAAGTCGTTGTTTACAAGCGCTTTCGCGATACGGTTACGACCTCAGTACCCATGACGACACCTACGCACAGCACCACCTATTCATATGGATCAGCGACAGCAATTGGTCCTTACGGCAGTACCTCTGTATACGGAAGCGGGACATCTCACACCTACGGCACGCAAACTCAATACGTGCCGATGGCGATAGATCGATTCGATCACCACGCTATCTATTGGCGCAGATTCGATGCCGACGGCATTGGTGTTGTCTGCTTCGAGAACACCATCGCTGACGATAACGGCCTACGCATCGATGCGGTTGTAAAGGGCTCTGCTGCATATCAAGCAGGTTTGCGATCTGGGGACATCGTCGTCAGGGCTGATGGAAAAGCGATCAAGTCAGTGAGAGAGCTGCAGTCGATACTCGCCAAGATACCTGCGAGCCAACGCGACATCGTGCTCGAAGTATCGCCAGGAGATCAAATCTCCGTCTCCCTCGAGTGATCCGGCCATTTACGACCTTCGTACTACGCCTTCTGAGCCCGACGCTCGCGTTCGGCACGGATAACGGTCAGCGCCTCGCCGATCGCCCGGTCGAGATCGTCGTTGATGATGAACGCGTCGTAGGCGCCGTTGTTCTTGGCGCGGGCGATTTCTTCGCGTGCGGCGGCGAAGCGGCGCTGGATGACGCTCTCGTCCTCGCGCTTGCGGGCGCGGAGGCGTTCGAGCAGTTCGTCCTCGGACGGGGGCAGGATGAACAGGCCGAAGGAGTCGGGCTTTTTGGCCTTGATCTGCTCGGCGCCCTGCACATCGATCTCGAGGATGACCAGTCGGCCGCGCTCGAGCTGGGCCTCGACGGGGGCGCGGAGCGTGCCGTAGCAGTTGCCGGCGTAGACCGCGTGCTCGAGGAACTCGTCGGCGGCGATGCGGTCGGTGAACTGCTGGCTGGTGAGGAAGTGGTAGTCCACGCCGTCCACATCCGCATCGGTTTTGGGCCGGGTCGTCGCGGAGATGGAGAAGACCGCGTCGGGGATGGAGCGTTCGACGGCCCGGGTGATCGTGGTCTTGCCGACACCAGACGGGCCGGAGATGACCAGCAGAAGCCCGTTGTCGGTGTCCGACGGGAGGCGGTGTTCGGCGTCAATACTGAATACGACCGGGGGCTGCGGCATGGCGGGCCAGTGTACCCGCTGACCGCGCGAGCGGCAGAACCGGATCAGCGGTCGGGGTCGTAATAGTTGCGACGGGGAATGGTTCCCTGCGTCTGAGCGGAGCGGAGAGCGCTGGCGTCGGCGACGATATCGAACTCGATGCCGTGCTCGACTTCCTCGCCGCTGACTACATCGGTGGCGATGACCTTCAGCCGGTACGAACCGACCGAGAGCGTGCGCGGGAGCTCGATGACCTGCACGATGAAGAAATCCCGCAGGCGGTTGCGCGAGAAATCGAGGACGGTCTGCGGCTCGAGCTGCCAGACGAGCGTGCTCTCGGTGTCGCGCGCGTCCTCGGTGCCGATGCGGTAGATCTTCAGGGCCTGTCGGACATTGACCGTGAAACCGGGGACGCCGTTCTCGGCGCCGGGCGTGTGCGTGAAGTGATCGAGTTCGGAGTAGACGATAACGGGGTGTTCGCGTCCGGCGAGGAACTTGTACCGATCGTCGTAGAGCTGCACCGCGCGGTAGACGCCGTAGTTCTCGACGCGCAGGCACAGTTTCACATCGTTGAGCGTCAGCGTGCGGACCGGGCGGAGCTGCTCGCTGAGGGTCTGGATGGCGGCGGCGACGGCCTGGGGATCGACGAAGTCGCCCTGGAGTTCGTCGCGGAGGGAAGACGCCGCACGCTGGGCCGCTTCGACCAGCGTGCGCTCATCGTCGGTGAGCTGCATGGACGCCGCGGCGGAGGGGAGGGGGCCGTACTGGGATTCGATCAGTCCCGGCGCGATCGCTTCCAGAGCGGCGAGGTAGACCATGGCCCCGACGGGGCTGGCGTTGCCCTCGCCGAACTCGCGGACGAGCGCTGCGAGTTGGGTGGCCTGAGCGGCCATGCGTTCCTGAGCGCTCGGCGCGGACGGCTGATCGGTACCGGCCCCGATGGCCAGCCCGTCGTCATCGGCCTCGGGCTGTTCTTCGACCGAGACCGCAGCGCCGGCGTTGGCGATCGCGCCGGTCGAAGGGGTCGCAGCGACTTCGCTCACGGACGGATTGAACGGGCGGTCGGGGCCCGATGCGAGCGTGGGCTGCGGCTCGGGGAGCGCCGGCTCGATCGAGATGTCGCCGCGCTGGAGCAGGGACTGCTCGATGAGCGAGAGATTGCGCTCGAACTCGGTCTCGGGTTCCTGTTCGAGGGCGACCTGGTCGTCGGTGGTTGCCGATTCGGCCTGTGCGGTGTCGTTCGTGGCGGGGCCGGAGGAGGCGCAGCCGCTGAGAAGGATCGCGCCCGCCAAGAGCATGGTGGCGCTTGCCCATATCCAATTGGTTTTTTCGTGCATCGGTCGCGTCCTGCCTGATGAGCGTTGGCCCGGATCCTCCGGGCTGTTACCGAGTTATCGGTCATGATGGCTCAGGAGGATCAGCGTCCGGCACGCAGAACTTGCGCGAACCGAATGCTGAGCACTTCGAGCGCAAGAATTGCGTCTGACTGGCTGGTTTTCCCCTTGAAATCGGCCTCGATGGCCTCATCGAAGAGGTCGGCGAGGGCGCTGGGGCTGGCGCTTTGTGCCGCCCGGGCGATGGCGTTCGCGCCCGATCCCCACAGTTTGAGGGACTTGCTCAACTGCTGGGCCCCCACTCCGCTGGCGATGCCTCGGGCGTAGCCGTGCAGCTTCCGGGCCAGATCCACATACGCGAAGCGGATGAGAACCTCGGACACGCGCGAGACTTCGACCAGTTCGTGGAGCATGGCGATCGAGGCATCGGCCCGGCCGGTCAGGAGGACTTCCTGGATGGTCCAGACCTGTTCCTCGCGGCTGAGGCCGACGAACTCGCGCACATGGTCCTCGGTGATGGTGATGGGGTCGGCACCTTCGCCCGCTGCGGCGGCGATGAGTTTGTCGATCTCCGAGGCGAGGCGCCCGAGATCGGGGCCGACGCGTTCGACGAGGAGTTGGGCAGCGCGCTGCTGAATGACGGCGCCCTGCTTCTTCGCACGCCCGCCGCACCAACTGACGGCTCGCTCGGGAGCGATGGCGTCGCACTTGATGATGGTGCCGCACTTCTCGATGAGCTTGTCGAGCTTGCCCTTGTTCCACTTCTCCGCACGCAGGACGAGTGTGGCGGTGTCGGCGGGCTGCTCGGCGTATCGCTCGAAGGCGGGGCGTGTGGACTCGTTGAGCAGCTTGTCGGCGTCGTCGACGACGACGATCTTGTGGGAGACCATCAGCCCGAAGGAGCGGCACTCGTCGAGGACCTCGGCGGCCTGGGCGGAATCGCCGGCGAACCGGACGATCTCGACCTCGCTGCCCTCGCGCTCGCTCAGGGCGTCGCGGAGTTGGTCGGTGTAGCCGGTGCGGAGGAACTGCTCCTTGCCGTGGAGCAGGACGATGCGGCTGTCGGGGCCGAGCGGCTTGCCGGACTGGTTGCTGGATGTGGACGCTCGCTTCGCCATGGGACTCAGGGTACACATGCGATGATGTCCGGTCACGCCAGACGATTCCCCGGTTGCGCCTATGGGCCGATGGCCCTGCGATCGCTGCTGCGAACGCTGCAGCCGGGCGAGCGCGTGCAGGCGTTCGGCATCGCGGATACGGCGGGTCCGGGCTGGAGCGGTTTGAGCGCGCTGTCGGGGCTGTTGCCGATCGGCTCGATCTGGAGTCGGCGGCTGCTGCGGCGGAGGCGGGTGCTGGTGCTCACCGACCGGCGGCTGGTGGTTCTGCCGCCGGATCGGCCGGAGTTGAGCGAGCGGTCGATCCGTTGGAACGGCGAGTTCGCGTTGACTCAGGTGGAGCTGATTGCTCGCGGGAAGGGACTGGTGGAGGTTCGTGGTGCGGGGGTCCGGTTTGCGGCGCGGCTTCGGGGCCGTTGGGCCGGGGGCGAGTTATCCACCGCTCGTCCCGGAGCGGTGTCCGGGTCTCAGGCCCGATAGAGCGGGCGGTTTTGCCGCGTCGTTCGGCGGATCGGATGAACTGGACGGTGAAAGCGAAGATTTTGCTTGGGTTTGAGCCGGTGAGGCGTATGATTTTTGTTGAGTACGAATTTCGACCGGATGGCGAGCCACGCCGGTCGGTAGGTGGATCCACAAGCGGAGGAGCGACTCGAGCGGGGCGCCTGAGCCCTCGCCACTCACCACGGATCGAAGCCCTATCCAAGCGAGCGGCGGGTGCGTGCACCGCCCCAACCCTGATCGCCCGAGTTTGCGGGCCTCACACCTGCCTGGGCAGCGTTGCTGCCCGGCGCGGCAACCCAGCCGGTCTTCCCATCACCGGAGACCGCCCTGTCGGTCTCCACAGCCCCGGAGGACCCAGGCATGCCCCGCCACTCCACACCACTCATCCGCAACATTGCCTTCACCGGACACGCCGCATCGGGCAAGACGACCCTGATCGAGGCGATCCTCGAAAAGGCCAAGGTGATCGGGAAAGCCGGCAGCGTCGAAAACAAAGATACCGTCTGCGACTTCGAGATCGAAGAGCAGCAGCATGGGCACAGCTTGAACGCGGCGTTCGTCAACTTCGACTACACCGACGATGAGAGCGACCCCAAGCATTTCAATCTCGTCGACACTCCCGGCTTTCCCGACTTTCTCGGCCAGACGCTGAGCGTGTTCCCCGCGGTCGAGACCTGCGCGGTGGTGATCGATGCGGAACGCGGGATCCAGACGACGACCCGGCGCGTGATGAAGGTTGCGGCGGAGCGCCGGCTGCCGCGGATGATCATCGTGAACAAAATCGATACGCAGTGCGATCAGGAAGGATCGCTGGCGGCGCTGGTCGAGCAGATCCGCGAGACCTTCGGCAAAGAGTGCCTGCCACTGAACCTGCCGACGCCGGACTGCTCGGATGTGGTGGACCTGTGGGAGAAGAGCGAGGACAGCGACGGGCCCGGCACGCGGTTCAGTTCGATCAGCGAGGGCCATCAGCAGCTTGTCGATCAGATCGTGGAAGTGGATGAGGAGCTGATGTCGGTGTACCTGGAAGAGGGTTCGCTGACGAAAGAGCAGCTTCATGATGCGTTCGAGAAGGCGCTGCGCGAGGCGCACCTGGTGCCGATCCTGTTCGTGAGCGCACGGAGCGGCGCGGGCGTGGAGGACATGCTGCACCTGATGGCGAACCTGTGCCCCAGCCCGATCGAGGGCAACCCGAGGCCGTTCCTGCTCGGCGAGCAGGGCGCGGACGAGCGGGACTGGCACGCCGACCCGTCGGACCCGTCGAAGACCTTCGTTGGGCATGTGTTCAAGGTGACGACGGATCAGTTCGTGGGCAAGATCGCGATGATCCGCGTGCACCAGGGGACGCTGAAGGCCGGAGACAGCGTGCAGCTCGGCGATTCGCGCAAGCCGGTGAAGCTTGCGCACCTGAACAAGGTGTTCGGCAAGGAGATGCAGGACATCGATTCGGCGGTCGCGGGCGACATCATCGCGGTGGCGAAGGTGGACGAGTTCCACCGGGACACGGTGATCCACCAGAGCAAGAACGAGTCGCTGAACACGCTGCACTTCAAGCCGCTGCCGATGCCAAGGCCGATGTACGGCGTGGCGATCGAGGCGAAGAATCGCGGCGACGAAGTGAAGATCGGTTCGGCGATGGCCAAGCTGGTCGAGGAAGACCCGACCTTCACGGTGCAGAGGATCGCGGCGACCAACCAGACCGTGGTGAACGGCATGGGCGATCTGCACATGCGCGTGATCATGGAGAAGCTGCACAACCGGTTCAAGCTGGATCTCGATACGAAGCCGCCGAAGGTGGCGTACAAGGAAAGCATCACCGGCAAGGCGAGCGCCAGCTACCGGCACAAGAAGCAGACGGGCGGGAGCGGGCAGTTCGGCGAGGTGCACCTGACGGTGGAGCCGCTGCCGGTGGATGAGTACGAGAACGCGACGGACCCGAAGCTGGGCCTGGATTTCCTCGATGAGACGGTCGGCGGATCGATCCCGCGCCAGTTCATGCCCGCGATCGAGAAGGGCATCCGGCAGGCGATGGAGCACGGCGCGATCGCCGGTTACCCGATGACGGGCGTGCGCGTGCGCGTGACCGACGGCAAGCACCACCCGGTGGACTCGAAGGAAGTCGCGTTCATCGCGGCGGGAAAGAAGGCCTTCATCGAGGCCGTCAAGAACGCCAAGCCGGTGCTGCTCGAGCCGATCTGCTCGGTGGAAATCACCGCTCCGGCCGAGAGCATGGGCGACATCACGGCGGACCTGTCGGGCAAGCGTGCGCACATGGGCGACACGGAGTATCTGCCCGGCGACATGATGCTGATCCACGCCAAGGCGCCGCTGGCGGAGATGGGGCGGTTCACGAGCGAACTGAAGTCCATCACCGCGGGGCAGGGCAGTTTCGTGATGGACTACTCGCACGACGAGCACACGCCGGGCAATGTGCAGGCGGAGATCATCGCGGCGTACGCCCCGGCGAACGACGACGACTGAACCTGTGACGGATCAATGCAAAGGCCGCGCCGGTATCGGCGCGGCTTTTTCGTGTGCGGGTTCGGATCAGGCCTCGGGGCGCATCATCGGGAAGAGGATGACATCGCGGATGGTGCGCTGGTTCATGAGCAGCATGCAGAGGCGGTCGATGCCGAGGCCGAGGCCGCCGGCGGGCGGCATGCCGACCTTCAGCGCGTTGATGAAATCCTCATCGAAGGTGCGGAAGGTGGATTCCTCGTCGTCGATGCCGGCGAGCTGCTCGCGGAACTTGGCTTCCTGGATGTCGGGGTCGTTGAGCTCGGTGTACGCCGGGCCGATCTCCATGCCGCCGATGAACAGGTCCCAGCGCTGGGCCAGCTCGGGGTTGTCGGGGTCGGAGCGGGTGAGTGGGGAGAGGGCTGCGGGGTAATCGAAGACGAAGGTGGGTCGCTCGGGATCGATCGCGCGCTCGGCGACCTCCTCGAACAACTCGTTGACGATGAGGATGTCGGCGAAGGGGGTGCCGTCCTCGGTTTTCGTTTTGAGGCCGCGCTTTTCGGCTTCGGCGCGCGCCTTGGCGGTGTCGGTCATGGGGAAGCCGAGTGCCTTCTCGAACAGATCGGCGTAGGTGACGCGCACGAAGGGCTGGCCGTAATCGATCGTGTAGTCGGTGAACGGCATGAGAAGATCGCCGATGGGCTTGCCGAGCTGCGAGGCGATGAACATCGCGGCGTCGCGGACGAGGCCTTCGGCGATCTCGGCCATGGTCTCGTAGTTGCCGTAGGCCTGGTAGAGCTCGAGCGAGGTGAACTCGGGGTTGTGGCTCTTGTCGACGCCCTCGTTGCGGAAGTTGCGGCTGAACTCGTAGACGCGGGGCATGCCGCCGACGAGCAGTCGCTTGAGGTACAGCTCGGGGGCGATGCGCATGAACAGCTCGATGTCGAGGGCGTTCATGTGCGTGCGGAACGGGCGCGCGGCGGCGCCGCCGGCCATGGCCTGGAGGACGGGCGTGTCCACTTCGAGGAAATCGAGATTGCCGAGGTACTCGCGCATGCGGGTCATCATGCGTGAACGCATCTTGAAGACCTGCATGGCCTCGGGATTGGCGTAGAGGTCGATGTACCGCTTGCGGTAGCGCTGCTCGATGTCCTGCAGGCCGCTCCACTTCTCGGGCGGCGGGACGAGACTCTTGCTGGCCATCTGGACGGACTTCGCCCAGAGGGTCAGCTCTCCCTTGCGGGTCATGCCGAGGTTGCCCTCGACGACGACGACATCGCCCAGGTCGAGCTGGCGGACCAGTTCGAAGGACTGATCGTCGATGTCCTTCTTGCTCGCGGCGATCTGGAGATCGCTGTCCATTGCCCCGCGGAAGGGGGACGGCTCGATCTCGGCCTTGCCGGATTCTTCATCGGCCTGCTGGCCTTCGATCAGGACGGCCGGGCCGGTGGAATGGTCGCGGATCTGGAGCCAGATGAGCTTGCCCTGCCCGCGCTTGAGCATGACGCGTCCGGCGACTCTGACGCTGGGCCGAAGGTCGACGATCTCGAGAACCGGGGCGTTCGGATCGGCTTTTCTGGCCTCGGCGTTGGTCTGCTCGGCCATCTGGAAATTCTGATCCGCGGCCTCGTCGTAGCGGGATTTCGCCTCGACGAGGGAGATCAGGCCGTCGGTTCGCTGTCCGTAGGGGTTGATCCCGAGATCGCGGATGGCCTGGCGGTTCTCGCGACGCTGCTGCTCGAGTCGGTGGGTGGATGCGCCGCCCTGCTGCGACTCGCCGGTTTCAGTGGTGTTGGATGTGGTCGCCATAGGAGGGGCATGGTAGCCGCGGCGGGCGGGTATGGTGCGTCTCATCATGAACCCGATCGGGCCGATTCTGAAGACCGAGCGGCTGGTCCTGCGGATGCCGACGGACGCGGATCTGGACGCGTACGCGCCGATGTTCACCGATCCGGAGGTGATGCGCTACATCGGGGACGGCTCGCTGCGCAGTCCGGAGCGGGTGGCGAAATCGATCGAGCGCGGGCGGGAGCTGTTCATTGAGCGCGGGCTGGGGATTTTTCTGGTGACGGATCGGATCACCGGAGCGGTCCTCGGTGACTGCTTCGTGGTTCCGGTGCTGCGGAGCGGCGTGGACCCGGCGGATCTGAACGCACGAGGCCCGGAGATCGAACTGGGGTATCGGCTGAAGAAGGATGCGTGGGGCAAGGGGTACGCGACGGAAGCGGCGACGGCGGTGCGTGCGTGGGCGCTGGGGCCGGACGGGCCGGGTTTGCAGGAAATCATCGGGGTTACCTACCCGGAAAACGGGCCATCGCAGAGGGTCCTTCTGAAAGCCGGATTTGAGCGTCGGGGTCAGACCGACGCGTTTTATGACATGAGCACGGAGTTGTTCGTGGCCGTCGCCGCTGACGGCAAGACCCGATAACTTCGATCTTGAATCAGGGCGAATGCCATTTTTCTTCATTTTGCAAAGGCAGGTCCGCATTCATGGCCAACCCTGCGCACAATTAGGTGTTCGCAATCGCACTCATGACTGAGGAGGAGAACCCATGAAGCGCGCGTCCTGTATCGTCGTCTTGACCGCAGCGACCGTCGCCTGCACCGCCGCGGCCAGCACCATCGAACTCATCCGCCCCGATTCGGCGACCGCTCAGAGTGAGTTCAGCGGTTCGTACGACATCGGGAACGCGATCGACGGATCCGGCTTGCCGGTGGACTTTGTGCCTTCGGATCCGCACGCGACCTATGTCGTGAACAACCACTGGACGACAAGGGCCAACGCGATCCCGAACGGCACCGCGAACGCGACATTCTTCTTTGATGAGCCGCAGGACCTCGGGCGGTTCTACATGTGGAATCATCGCTCCGACGGGGTTGCCTCAAACTCCACCTACGAAGTGATCCTGTTCGATCTGATCTTCCGCGATGCGACTGGCGAGGAGTTGTTCTCGATGACGGAAGTGATCGCGGAGGGGGAGACGGCGGACGCTCAGACCTACTGCTTCCCTGAGATCGTGGGAGTCAGCTCGGTCGAGTTTCGGATCCTCCAGAATCAGGGTTCGATCTATACCGGCCTCGCCGAGGTGGCCTTCGGCGATGCGAGTCCCTCCAAGTGTCTCGGCGATGCGAACTTCGATGGGGTGATCGACCTGGACGACCTGAACGCGCTGCTGTCGAACTTTGGCAAGCCCGAGGCCCCCTGCTCGCCGCGCGATACGAACGGGGACGGCATGTTGGATTTGGATGACCTGAACTACATCCTGACGAACTTCGGGGCGGATTGCCCGGAGTAAGGCGGGATTCGAGGATCGGATAAAAATCTGCGATCGCGATGAAGGCAACCCCTCGCGGCGGTCTCTAACCCTGCGGACGGGCCCGCTGCGCACTTTGCGCAGGGATACTCCCGTTCGGAGGACGCCATGACCGATTCTGCTTCACCCCCCCCCATTTCCGAGGAAGCCGCGGAGCTCATTGAGCGCACGGTGCGGGATGAGATTTCGCCCGAGCAGCGCATGCGGCTCGAAGCGTTGATCGAAGCGGATCCGGCAGTGGCCGGGGAACTCGAACGCGCGAAGCGCGAGGAGGGTGCGATGAACACCGCCGCGATGTTGTTGACTGAGCAGTCTGATCCGGAGCGTATGAGGAGGGCGATCGAGCAGAAGCTCGGACTCGACCTCCGGATGATTCTGACTGTCGGTGGCAGTTTGATCGTCGGTATACCGGTGTACATGTTCATGCTGTATGAGTACCCGCAGCACTACAGCCTTGTTGTTTGGATTGGGGTGGTTCCGCTCACGCCGCTGCTGGTCTACCTCGCGCTGAATCTGTATCGCCGGCGGGCTCTGCGGCGGGCTCTCTCAAGCGGGGGGCCGGCGCTGGAGAACGAGTTTTCCCGTCACCTGAGCAGGTCCCGCAATGAGCACACGATCGCCAGAGCAGGCCTGATCATTGCATACATCGCCATGCCTCTCATGATCATCGAGGACCTTGTCAGCGGAAACCATGCGCGGGCGATCGTCCTCGCAGTCTTCTATCTGACGCTGCTCGGGTGCGGCTGGAAAACGGCTTTCAGCCGCAGGCAGCAGGATCGCTTCGATAAATTCTTTGAGGGTCGTCTGACGCTGGAAGAAATGTTCGATAAGCAACATCCATCCAACGAGCCGGATGGCGAGTGAATCCCGACCTGGACCAACTCTTCCGGGCCGAGCGCGAGCGATTGCTGGCGCTCGGTCTTCAACTGACCGGCAATCCGGCGATGGCTGAGGACGCGGTGCAGGAGGCGTTTCTGCTCGCGCACCGGTTCGCGGGGTCGTTTCGGGGGGAAGCGAAGGCGTCGACTTGGGTGTACCGGATCACGATCCGGGTGGCGACGAAACTGCGCGAACGGGAGCGGGCAACCCAGCGGAGAGACCGACGGGCGGACGGGCCGCAGAGTACGGATAAGCCGGAGGAATCGGCCTCGATGCGCGACCGGGTGATCGGGCTGTACCGGGCGATGGAGGATCTTCCGGAGGAGCAGCGGACGGCGCTCGCGATGCTGTCGCTGCGGGGTCTGCCGGCGGCGAGGATCGCGGAGATACTGGAAGTGCCGGAGGGGACGGTGTACAGCCGGGCGCACGCAGCGAGGCGTGCGCTGCGGGAGAAGATGGACGGCGCGCGGTAGCATCACGATATGAGTACACCCATCAAACGCATCGGCGTCCTGACCGGGGGCGGAGACTGCCCCGGCCTGAACGCCGTCATCCGCGCCGTCACCAAGACCGCCATCTTCGACCACGGGTGGGAGGTCATGGGCATCCGCGACGGGTACCTCGGGCTGATCGAGGACCGGGTGTCGCCGCTGAACGCGAACAATGTGTCGGGGATCCTGACCACCGGCGGCACGATCCTCGGGACTTCCAACAAGGCCAACCCGGAGAAGTACGCGACCGGGACCAACGCCGACGGGACCGTCGTCTGGTCGGATGTGACCGACACCTGCCTTGAGACGATCGAGCGGCACGGGCTCGATGCGATCGTGGCCATCGGGGGCGACGGGACGATGTCGGGTGCGCAGCCGTTCATCCGGGCGGGGGTGAATGTGATCGGTGTGCCCAAGACGATCGACAACGACATTGTCGGGACGGATCTGAGCTTCGGGTTCCAGACCGCCGCGGATATCGCGACCGAATCGCTGGACCGGATCCACACGACCGCCGAGTCGCATCAGCGGGTGATGGTGGTCGAGGTGATGGGCCGCAACGCGGGCTGGATCGCGCTGCACGCGGGGGTGGCGTCGGGCAGCGATGTCATCCTGATCCCGGAGATCCCCTACGACCTCGAGAAGGTCGCGGCGTACACCGAGTACCGGCGCTCGATCGGGCGGGACTACACCGTGGTCTGCATTTCCGAGGGCGCTGCGCCCAAGGGCGGCCAGCAGGCGGTGCAGCGGCTCGACCCGACCTCGCCCGACCCGGTGAAGCTCGGCGGCATCGCGCGCCAGCTTGCGCACAATCTTCAGGCGCTGACCGGACAGGAAAGCCGCGCGACGGTGCTCGGCCATGTCCAGCGCGGCGGTTCACCGACCCCGGCCGACCGGGTTCTCGCGACACGCTTCGGGCACGAGGCGGCGACGATCCTGGAGGAGGGCAAGCGCAACCGCATGGTGGCGTATGTCGGCGGCGATGTGACGGATATCGACATCACGGTTCCAGCGCACAAGCAGCGGACGATTCCTGCGGAGAATCATCTGGTGCAGGCGGCGCGTGCGGTGGGCACTTGCTTTGGGGATGGGTGAAGGCCTCGACGCTATCGCGTCGGTTTGATCCGGAACACATACGACGATTTGTGCACCGGCTCCAACCGTTCCAGAAACTTGTCGTCTTCGGAAATTGGCATCGTCAGAAAGGTAAGCCAGCCGAATTCAGCGAGCTGATTTGATGCCATAATTGCGTCGTAGAGATTCGGGCTGGTGCCGGCGTTGTTCACGGACTCCGCGATTGGCATGTCCACGCGTACACGCACCGTGTCAGCCTCAGTCTGGATGAATGGGCCAAACCCCGGAGCGATCCAGATGTACTCCAATTGCAACGGCTCGATCATGTTGAGCAAGGCATCGGTCGCCGAGATGAAATCGCCAATTCCGATGTCCGTTTCGGTCGTCGCGACAACTGTCCACCTAACTTCTGAGATTCGCGTATCGAAGTCGTCACCGGTCGGTGCCGCTGCTTGCCCAGGGTGCTCCGGCGCGAGCAGTGTCCATGTCATCGCCACGGGCCAGTCGCCGGGACTATTAGTTCTTGTTCGTTCGCCACCGTTCGGAGGCAGACCCTGAGCGGTCGCGACCAGCAAAGCCGCGTTCTCATGATTCAACTCAACGAAGTCATTCCATGATTCAATCTGCCGTCGCGATGGATCCGAGGCCAGCATCCCGAGCACCCACATCTCACCGCCCGGCCCTGAGAGATCGATTCGTACGCAGCATCCTCCATGCGAGAGGGTAGTTGCGAGCAGCGCGGCGAGAGCGGTCTTGGGGTGCTTCAGGTGGGTAGAGGGCCTCGCCGAAGACAAAGTTCACTCTCCATCTTCATTTTCCTGACGATTTTGTAGCAGGTCCCGTAGCTCCCAAAGCGCCCGCGTGCCTTTTTGGACTTCGACCAGATCGTCGAACCAGTCTCTGGCGAGATAGGCGGCCATTGGGCCTCGGTAGTGCAGGAGGTATTCGTCGATCTCATCGTCCTCCCAGCGCTGCGGTGCTTTGTCGGCCGGGTAGCGAAGGTGACGCATATCGTAGCTGCTGTGGTTACTGAGTTCGCTTGCCAGCCAGCCCCGCGCGAAGTCGTGCAGGCGATTCTGGAAGTCTTGATCGGCGTTGATGGAGTCGATGACCTGCTGCACGCCCGCCGCGGCGTTCGGCACGCCTCGGGCCGCGAACCAATCCGGGGCGTTGTCGCGGAAGCGATCGCGGGTGGTCCACTCGGTCTCGATCTGCTCGTGCATTTCGAGAAACATCCGTTCGGTGACGCGTCTGCTGTTGGCTTCGAAGCGAAACGGGTCGTCCGGGCGGAGGTTCTCGAGGTCGCGGAGCATGGCGAGGCGTTCGGCTTCGTCACCGGGCTCTGCATCCCGATATTTGGTGAAATCACGGAGAATGACCGCGAAGAGGGCAGCACGCTTGGTGGCTTCGATACTGCCATCCGCCGCGCTTCCGCTGTAAGCATTCAACGCAGCTCTGAATGTTGCGAATGCGGTGGGTTCTCTCTCGATCGGATCAAGTGGAACCTTTGGGTGTTCGGAGAGCAGGCTTTGCATGCCGCCGATGTGATCGGAGAGCGTGAACCAGTTCTCTACCAGCCGCCGGAACACATCGACATCGTACTGCACAGCGAAGCCGAACGCGCCAGACTCGCCGCGGATCAAGGCGTGGGCGTATCTGCACAGCGAGGCGGTGGTATCAACATCGATTCTTGCGGAATCGTACATCTGCCCGACTCCGGGCCAGAACAACCGCCGCGTGAGCGGGTGCAGTCTCGCAACATCCAGCAACTGCTCTTGGATGCCGAGCGCACTTTCAGTGTCGTCGTCCACGAAGGCAGTCCAAACGGTGTCGAGGAGCCTAGCGGAAGACTGTGTCCAACTCCAGCGAAACAGGCCTTCATAGGTGGTCATCCAGTCGAAGAGCGAGATGGTGCACCATCGCGGCATATCGGCTTCGGCGATGTCCCTTGCCTCTTCCAGTTCCCGCAGCGCTGCCGCGATCCGCCCCCGGTCGTGTTCCGAGAGATGCGGGACGAGCCAGCAGAGAGTCTCCCGGGCCATCTCCAACATGTTCTCGGCAATCAGATGACCGACAAATGGCTCTGAAGGTCGATCAATGAAGCCGCCACTCTCTGCGTCTCTCAGACTCACACCGACGATGCCGAGGGCGGCGACAACCCGGTCGGTCGCGCTTTCAAAAGAACCGGCGAGCATCATCCGTTCGGCGTCGGCGAGCAGGAGGCGCACGGCGCGACGCCGTGCTCCTGCCAGTAGCGCTCGATGTTGATCCTCGGGAAGCATGGACATATCGAACGGACCGGGTTCTGCTTTGGTTGCCTCAATGAGCGATTGAATGACTGGCTGCAGCGCGTGGAGGCGGGCCTCGTGCTCCTGCGCGGTGATGGCGGTGGCGTCATTGATATCGTTGATGTTCGCTTCCCAAGACATCAGGAAGCGGAGCGGCAAGCGACTGATCTCAAGGTTCTCAACCTCCTCAACCTGCACCAGCGCATCAATCAGCAGCCGCGTGCCGTCGCTCGACTCGCCATCCGGAGAAGCGATCAGGCACGACGCAATCATCACTGCTTTCAAGAACATCACTTCACTCCTTCTCGGGATCACCCCGCCGGCTGCGGCGGGTTCGCCACCCCCGCGAGCATGCCGCCGTCGATGTTGAACTCGGCGCCGGTCGTGTAGGCCGATTCGTCGCTGGCGAGGTGCACGGCCAGCGATGCGACCTCCTCGGGCGTGCCGAAGCGGTTGAGCGGGGCGGAGCGGGCGTACTCGGCGAGGCGCTGCTCGCGCTCCGGGCCGGTGCCGAGCATCGCGTCCCACATCGGCGTCAGGATCGCGGCGGGCTGGATGCTGTTGCAGCGGATCTTCAGGCCCTCCTCGGCGCAGTACAGCGCGACCGACTTGGTGTGGTGACGCACCGCCGCCTTGCTCGAGGCGTACGCCGCGGCACGCGGGATGCCGACCACGCCCGAGCGCGATGAGATGTTGATGATCGAGCCGGTGCCGGCGTCGCTGCCGGGGTTCGATCGCATGGCGCGGATGGCGTGCTTGCACCCGAGGAATACGCCGTCGAGGTTGGTCCGGTGCACTTCGCGCCACGCGTCGAGCGACGCGTGCTCGGGATCGTGCGGGCCGCACGGCGGGTCGAAGCCGGTGATGCCCGCGTTGTTGACGAGCACATCGAGCCGCGTGTGCGATGCGAGCACGCCGTTGATCACGCGCTGCCAGTCGGCTTCCTCGCGAACATCGAGCCGGTGTGCCTCGCAGCGGTCGACAAATCCGGAGACGGATGTGCTGAGCGTGTCTTCATCGATATCAGTGAGGACAACGACGGCACCTTCGACGTGGAACGCGCGGGCGATGGCGAGCCCGATGCCGCGTGCGGCACCAGTGACGAGGCAGACTTTCCCGGAGAGTCGTGGCATGGGCGGAGTCTAGCGGCGGTCGGGTTCGGGGGGTTCAAGGGTCTCGGTTTCGCCGTTGGCCCAGGCGCGGAGGGCGGCTAGTTGAGCGTTCGCGATGCGATCCTGTCGGCGATGGGCGTCGACACTCTGATAGAACTTGGCTGCAAGGAGACCAAATTGGCCCGCTTCCGCTTCACCAACGAGGCGTGCAATCAATTCGTCAGCTGTCTCAGAGGCCCAAGCGTTGGCAACCCCATCGCAGAATCGCTGATAGCCGCGAAAGGCCTCGTTCAGTTCTTCGATGGATGCTCGTATGCCGAACATGGCCTCTGCATCCGCGACGGCATCCCGGTGGCCATTCGGAAGGTTCTTCGAATCGCGTAGGTCTGCCCACCAACGCGTGCTCGCCGATCCTTGGCCGATGAAACCATCTTTGTACCGAAATGGATCCGAGTCTCGAAATCGATCCAGTGCACGTGCGATATCACCCCGTTGGCGAGAATTGAATTCGCTCTGATGCTCTTCGATGAAGCGGTATGCCATGGACGAGATTGCCAGCGCAATCAGGCTTGAATCTGTCTGTTGGACGTTTTGAGCAAGATGCTCAGCGATGCGGAGAGTGCCTGCGACCCGTCGTGTGACCCCATCAAAGTCGTTCGACAACGCTAGGCGTTCGGCATCCCAGAGAAGAGCAGATGCGGCTTGACGCATCGCTGTGAGGTGCGGGACATACTCACCGACGGACCAGTCGGATGGCACACCGAAGTCGCACCGGCGTACTTTGGATGCTTCGATGGTCGCGTGGATCTCATCCTGTGCTCGAACTAATTCTGCGTTCCATTCATCGATGGTTAAGTCGCCAAACTCGAACGACTGTCGCTTCGTATCCAGATCGTGAGGAGCGAGCCCCCACATCGCCTCCCAATACCGCAACGCCGCATTCTCCGAAGCCGGAACGACTTCCTGATCTGCGGGCTGAGCGGCGATGGTGGACAGAGGTGCCGTGAGCACCGCGAACGCAAGTACAAAGGATTTCATCATTCTTTCTCCTCGGGGAGTTCAAGGGTTGTGGTTTCGTCGCTGGCCCAGGCGCGGAGTGTGGCGATGAGTTGGGCTGTTGCCAGAGTTCTGGGGCGCAGGCCATCCACAGAGCCAACGAGTTCGGCTGCCATTGGACCGAACGCGTCATCATCGATCTTCTCTCGCAGGGTCGCCTCGGCCTGTTCGGGTGTCGGCCCTTCCCATGCCGCGGCGAGTTCGTTGAGCGCGCGTTCGCCAAGCATGATCGCCCGCTTGAGCATGGCACGGGCATGCGCGTCCGAGTTTGCTTCGCGGATGATTGAAGCGACGAGTTCAGCGAAGAGGACATCGCCATCGAAGCCGCCGATGTCACCGCCCAGGTCCACGACTCCGCCGCCGCTGTTGAGCATTACGCGTCGCACGGTTTTCGGGTCCAGTTTGCCTCCATCAACCTCTTTGAGATAGGCATCACGCAGGAAGCGTGCATTGGCGCGGACTGCCTGGACAACTCGCAGCGGGTCCTGCGAATCGAAGCGGGCGAGAGCTTCGTCAAGAATTTTGCGATCATCCTCGTTCCACCGCTGCTCATGTTCCGCGATCAATCCGGCGATGCGCTCCAGCCGGTTCGAAGCCGCCATTGATGAGATGGGCAAGCCGACCTGCGTGCGGTGCTCGCAGAGACGGATCGCCGCGGCGACACGCTCGGCGGCGTCCATGCTCCGATTGTGCTGGAGCATGACCTGCGCATCGACCATCGGGATATAGGTCAGGTCGTGCATCATGTCGACATGCACGAAATTGGTGTCCAGGCCGCGTGATAGGTTGAGTGCGAAGTCGCAGGACATCAGGCGTGTGACCTCGACCAGACGCTCTGCGAGCGGATCCGGCTCGGCATCACGGGACACACCATGAATATACTGAAGACGAAGCCGATCCCAGTCATCGGAGTCGTAGTGCGCCCAGATGGCCCAATACTGCAGAGCCGCATTCTCCTCCGCCGGCACAACCTCACGCTCAACCGGGTCCGTGGCATGCACAGTCAGCGGGGCGGCCAGCAGGATGCCAGCGAGCACGATGGTCTTCATCAATTCTCCTCCTCGGGGAGTTCAAGGGTTTCGGTTTCGCCGCTGGCCCAGGCGCGGAGAGCGTTGAGTTTGACGCGGGATTCGAAACCGTTCGTTCGTACTCGTGTGTACGGACCAGTCATGAACGGGGCGAACACGCCGTACTCTCCGGACGCGGCTTCCCGGCTGAGTTCTTCGAATGCATTTGTGTCGTCCCAAGCCTCGTAGAGTGCCTGACCGAGATCCGAAAGCCGCGAGGCATCCCGGACCAGGCGGGCTCGTGCCAAGCGGGCGGCCTTCGAGTTTCCAAGCGCGGATTCCATCTCCCGGCCGAGCATATCAACGATGGAGTTGGTGCTGACGCTGAACATGTCGGGGTCGAATTGGCCGGAGGTGATCTGATCGCGCAGCCCCTGACTCGCGGCGCGTGCGTCGTTGAGCACGGTCACTCGAAATCGGAAGGGGTCGTCGGAAGGGTAGAGCCGGAGTGATTCGAAGATCACGGCGCGATCCTGCTCCGTCATGTGATTTTGAAACCGCTCGGCGTAGTTTGTGCCGATCTCGAAGATAGATGCTCCGACAAGGCATGAGACCAGCGTACGGTCGCGTCCGACATGTTCAGCCATCCGGAAGATGGTGGCGAGCCGTTCGGTTGCCTTTTCCGAGTCCCCCTTGAGGTACAACTTTCCCGATACGAGCGCGAGCAGGTTCGCCGAATCGCGTGCGGGGGCGAGATGCGGATCCTGAAAGAGCACTGAACCATCGAAGCTCTGCTCGGCGCGACTGCCGAAATCACACTTCTCCATCTTGGACGCATGGATCAGCGAATCAACGACGAGCGATGCGGTCGCAATCGCGCGTTCCACCTCCTCTATGGGGCTACCGGCACGAACCACCAAGCCATCGGGTGTGTAGTTCGCTCCTCGCGCGATCTCCATGTACTCCGCGAGCGACCACCAGCCGTGCCAGTACTGGAAAGCCGCGTTCTCCTCCGCCGGTACCGCCTCCCGCTCCACCAGTACCGCGGCGTCCTGTGCCACAGCTCCCGCCCCCAGCACCGCCATCATCAACACACACGCTCGCACCATGGCTGCTTTCTCCGGTTCTGGTGATTCTTTGCGAAGCCCAGCATAATCCACCACTGCCCGGCGTTCGCGTCCTGTTCTGACCGAATCCGGACATCTGCGTAAGGATTTCGCATGCCTGAGCCGAATTCCCGTCTCGCCTCCATGAACCTGCCGCCCGAGTTGCCGCAGGTGCCCCACCGCTGGTACGAGCCGGGCCTGTCCGCCGAGGAGGCGGCGAAGCGGTACTTCGAGGTCATGGACCGGCGCCGATCCGTGCGCTTCTTCTCGGACAAGCCCGTCAGCCGCGGGACCGTCGAGTGGATCGTGCGCACCGGCGGCACCGCGCCCAGCGGGGCGCACAAGCAGCCATGGCGGTTCGTGTGCGTGAACGATCCGGCCCTCAAGAAGGACATCCGAGCCGCGGCGGAGGCCGAAGAGCGCGAGTTCTACGAGCGCCGGGCCACGGAGAAGTGGCTGGCCGACCTCGCGCCGCTCGGGACGGACGCCAGCAAGCCCTTCCTCGAGATCGCCCCGTGGTTGATCATCGTCTTCCAGCTCGCCAAGACCGACGACGGCGGCATGGTCTACTACCGCGAGGAGAGCGTCGGCATCGCGACGGGCATGCTCATCTCCGCCATCCACCACGCCGGGCTGGTCACGCTCACCCACACCCCCAGCCCCATGAAGTTCCTGTCGCAGGTGCTGGGCCGCCCCGATCACGAGCGACCGTTCCTGCTGCTCCCGGTGGGGTACCCGGCGGCGGATGCGACGGTGCCCAAGATGGGCCGCAAGCCGCTGGAAGAAATCATGGTTGTGAACCGGGGCGAGTAGGCCATAATGGGCGCATGAACAGTGCCTTACGCCACGGACGGTCGGTGCACGCTCGCCGAAACGGGATCTCCATCGCTCTTATGCTGCTGGTCGGCGCATCGGTGCTGACCGGCTGCCAGCAGCGGCGCTGGGGCGCGCTCACGCGCTTCGAGTTCAGCGACATGAACCAGGACGAGGCCCGCCAGATGCTGACGGTCTTTCAGCAGGCCGGGCTGAACGCCTCCATCGACCCGTCGGCCGAGGTCACGACCATCGAGGCCAAGAACATCCGCACCACCGCCGAGGTCTCCAAGCTCATCGGCGCGATCCGCGACAAGAGCCGCGAGATGAACAAGAGCCAGCCGCTCACCGAAGCCACGCTCCGCTTCGGGCGTCTGCAGATCAGCGGCACGGTCTACACCTCGATCTCCATCGCCGTCAGCCCCAACGCCCGCGCCTTCGTCGCCGACCGCCAGAAGGAAGACCCCTGGCGCGAGGTCCGCGTCGAGGGCGGCAAGTTCGACGGCGTGGTCAGCACCGAGTTCACCGTCGCCGACCAGGGCGGCTGGGTCTACATCGCGGCGTTCCGCGAGGGCGCCGCCCGCTATTCGCGCGTGAATGTGCTGACGGGCAAGGTGGAGGCCGGCGTGCCGCTGCCCGCGAACCTGCTGGATGTGAAGAAGTCGCGGGCGGTGCGGTAAGGGAGAGACGCCGCAGAACTCCTACAACTCACCATGTAAAAAATATCGGAAAGTTTCCGATATTTTTCTTGTGGTTGGGAAGGGGGGGGTAGTCTGAGGAAAAGTCACTGATGACCAGTGATAGTTTCACACTTCTTTCCACGGAGATGAAAGCGATGCGTCCCAAGCTGAGAGTATTGACAACTGCCACGGCAACATGCCTTCCTGCAGCTTTGCTTTTTGGAACCAGTTCTATCAGAGCAGATTGCAACCCCGCTAGTTCCTGCTGGGATCTCCATATTTGTACAGCGCTCATCCAATGCTTCACGGATCCCGGTATCAGCGATGAGATTCGTCAGCAATGTTTCGAGGCAATCCTGAATACCGGGTACGCCAGTTGCATGGCCAATGTTTGCGCGGCGGAGTACACCGGAGAATGGACCCCCAATCCGGAACGATGCCTTGACCAGTTCCTGGATTTCTTGAAGAATTGCAGTGATTGGGGAAAGTCTCCGAACAGCAGACTTAACTGCAACTTCAACCCCGACATTCTGCTCACGCCAGAGCAGAGAAAGACCCTGACGAAAGCGTGCGGGGACGCCGCGTACTGGCAGTACAGAATGTGCGATCACCTCGCGAACGGGAACGATCCTGAAGACTTCGATCCAAACGCGAATGTAACAACGATCTTCGGTGGCGCTGCCGCGACAGGTGAATTCGAACCTGCGGCGGGAATGAACCATGCAGGATGGCTTCATGTGCCACAAGTTGAAGGGGATGATGTGGAGATTGACTCCGCACGACTGCACGCGCTTCTCTGGGATGAGCAGGCCGGATGGTCGTGGTCGGTGGTCGGTGAGTACGGGACCGCTGATGATGGCATGGTGAGCGTTGACTTCGATCTCTCTAGCGTGGATTCATCATCCTGGATCAACGCCCTCCAACTGGTCATTGAATGGCGGAGCGAGGGGGAATCGGTCACTGCAACACCGGTGCGATTGGGTATCGCAGATTCGAATTCTGCCGCCGATTTCAATCGAGACAGCACAGTTACCATCGCCGATCTTGTGGCGTTTCTTGATGCCTACATGGCCGAAGCCCCGCGCGCTGATTTCAACAGCGATGGGGTGATCGATGCGCACGACCTCAGCGCATTCATCGCCGCCTTCGACGCGAAGTGAATCGATCTCACCCGCCTCGTCACCCCGGGAATCAGCCACACCGGCAAAGCCCGGGGTTTTCCTTTTTGGTCCACGCACGCGAGGATGGATATCGCCCTCGCCGATGGTGGGGCCGCTGGATGTGAAGAAGTCGCGAGCGGTGCGGTAAATACCACGTCTACAAACACTTACAGGATTTTGATTGCACTGCACGACGGGATATGCGAAGATTGGGCAAGACCCCATATGGAGGATCTCGCATGCACGCTTCAACCGCTGTCGTGATGGCCGCCCTCGGAGCCGGTGTGCTGATCGACCTGCCCGGCCTGCGTTACGAGGTGCCGCTCGCCGGTGAACCGGGGCCGATTGAGCGGGATCTCCGGTACTACCCGTCGCGGGCAGAGATTTCGGATCCGGACTGGCGACTAGATGAATCTCTTTTGCCAATCGACCTGAGTCGAAATTTTTCCGTCGATATCTCGAAGCTATGGCTGCACGAGGATCATGTCCAGAAATCTATCAGTGATCAGGACTCTCTGAAAACCGACGCCAGAACCCCTGGGCTGATAGAGAATTACATTCGGACCGCTTCGTTGATCTTGCTTCAAAGTCGGGGATACAAAGAACCCTTTGCAAATGAGATTGTCGCTCTTCGTTTTTCAGAAATCGCAGCCCTTGCAAGCCAGAGTGCATCTTCCTTGACAAGCGTTCCTGATGAGATCGCTATTGCTGGTGAAGAGGCGACTGAGCGGCTTCAGGCTTGGATCAACGCTTCCGTATTCACGTTTTCGACCGATGCGGCGTACATCCTGACAGATCCCGATCGGGATCTATCAGCACAACGCAGACAATACAACGCCTATCTGTCTCTTGCGGAAACGGCGTACGCCAAAGCTTTGGAAAATCTCGCCGTCCATCCTGATGCTGCCGAATTGGGCTGGGCCGCTTTTCGTCAGCAAGAAGCGAGTGCCTATGACTACTTTGACCGTCCTCGGGTCGCGGCGATGGACAAGTTGCTGAGCCAAGAGGAACTTGCGATCGCGCTCGTGAGATTTCAGAAAAGTCTGGAAAGTAAAACTCGAGACTTTTCGGCAGTGCTCGCTGGATATCAGTCCGATGACCCAGAGAGGGCAGAGGTCAACCGCCAGGGCCAACTTGCGATGGCACAAGTCTATGGCACCTATTTCGGATCCCATGCGATTGTGTATTTCGCCGGAAAAAACAGAGCGTTCCTTGACGCTGAAGCACCGATTAACGCTATCGCACCGTGCAAACTTCAGACCGCTGGCACAGCTGGAAACACGCTGATCTTCGAGTATTTTCCGCCCGATGACTTTAGTGCGCAAGCCATATTGGAGAATTGGTGGAGAGACCCTCTGCCGACCAAGGCAAAGTGATTGCCCGCTCACCTCTCCCGCTTCGTCACCCCGGACATCAGCCACTCCGGCAGCGCCCGGGGTTTTCCTTTTTGGTCCACGCACGCCAGCGTCGACTTCGCCGTCGCCAGCAGGCGGCTCTTGCCCCGGCCGTCTTCGGCGTCGTGCCAGACCTCGTACTCGTGATCGATCCGGGCCCGGCCGCCGCCGACGACCCGGGTGGTGACGATGAGCAGGTCGTCGTATCTCGCCGGTGACTTGTAGCTCAGTTCCAGCTTCGCGACGACGAGGAACACGCCCCGCTCCTCCATCTCCCGGTACGACGGCGTGCCGGCCGGGCCGAGGCGCAGCAGTTCGGTCCGCCCCATCTCCAGCCACGCCACATACGACGAGTGGTGCGCCACGCCCTGCGGGTCGCACTCGACATAGCGCACGCGGAGCGAGAGATCCCCCTCGGGGGCGAAGCCGGGTTGGGTGTTCGGATCGGGCATCATGCGAGTCTAACTCGTCGCGCGGATCCGGTCCGCTGCCTGCCTCATCAGGTCGTACCCGGATGGGCTCGTGCAGAGTTCTCGCCCGAGATTCGTACGGATGTACACGCGCCGAGGCCCACGGCTGGCCTTCCAATCCTTCATGCGAGACAATTCCGTGTCGTAGAGTTGCCATTCGCGGTCGGTGCGGACCGATCGACGCAACCAGATCGGCACCGTTGCCTGAGTATGCTCCAGACGGATCTCGCGGCGTTTGAGTCGCCCGAACACACCGACCGCAAGACCGCCAACGAGCAAGGGCGTAACCCCGAGGAGCCGGGCAAGCCGACGAAGCACCAACTTTGCAAACTTCTCGTCCTTGCCCTCCTTGTAGAAATTTCCCCACACTTTGGAGTTTCTGCGCGACCAATCGCCTACCCAGTCCGACAGCAGCAGTAACCCGAACGCGGCCGGGATGCTCAGCATGATGAAAATCGCCTCGGGGGCTCCGGCATTCATAGCCTCGATTGCAAAGTATGCAAACCAAGCCAGTATCGCGATGATGGCGATTGCGCACACACCGGTACTGATGCGGACCGCCGCAGTCGCGGGCCTTGCCTCCGGATACAGCCGGATGGCCATGCGTATCGCCGCGGAATGCTTGGTTTTCTCGCCGCTGCCTTGGAAAGGAGAGGATCGGTCCATAGCTCACAGCATACCGGGCCGACACCCCCGATCCGCTACAATCCCCGCCCCATGAGCTTCGGACTCTCCCGCGGCAAGCCGCTCGACATCTCCACCTACGGCCTCACCGGCGACGACCTCCCGCCCCTGCCCGACGACCTGCTCCAGAACCCGGAGAAGGCATGGGTCGACCCGCGCCAGTGGTTCGAGCACCCGGATCGTCCGTTCGAGCTCGAGATCGGCTCGGGCAAAGGGACATTCCTGGCCCAGCAGGCGGGCCTGCAGCCCGAGACGAACTTTCTGGGCATCGAGTGGGCGCGGGAGTTTTTTGCGTACGCCGCGGACCGGATGAGGCGGAACCGGATCGACAATGTGCGGATGCTGCACTTCGACGCGTCGGAGTTCGTGCGCTGGCGGGTGCCGACGGGCATCGTGAAGGTGCTGCACCTGTACTTCGCCGACCCGTGGCCCAAACCCCGCCACCACAAGCGCCGCATGGTGCAGGACCAGTTCCTCGCCGAGGCGTTCCGCATCATCGAGCCCGGCGGCGAGCTGCGCATCGTCACCGACCACGCCGACTACTGGGCGTGGATGGAAGAGCACTTCGCCCGCTGGTGCGACCCGTCGCATCAGTGGCAGGGCAAGCCCATGCACTACGAGCGCCACGACTTCGAGCGCCCCGCCTCGGCCGGCGAGGGCGAGGTGGTGGGGACGAACTTCGAGCGCAAGTACATCGCCGAAGGCCGCACCTTCAACGCGGCGATCCTTGTTCGTCCTTCCGGAATGGACCCCGCCTGATGCAACGACCCGGCGCTGACAAAGAGAACATGGAACTGTCCGACTTCCTGTGCGACTTCTGCCGCACGCCGTGGGACGGCACCTTCGCGATGGTCGAGGGGCATCAGGGTTCGCTGATCTGCCAGGACTGCATGACGATCGCCTACGACACGCTGGTGACGCAGAAGCAGTCCACCGCCCCCGCGGGCGCGAAGTGCACCATGTGCCTCGAAGAGCGCGACGACGCGATGTGGCAGAGCCCGGCCTACGACGACGCGGTGATCTGCAAGCGCTGCTGCAAGCAGGGCGCGGGACGCCTGCACAAAGACCCGGATGTGGACTGGCGCAAGCCGCCGGAGTAGCAGCTTTCTTGGGTGGCACCGGTCTCCGACCGGTGTTCTTCGTTAGGCCGGTCTCCTTGCCCGTCCCGAATCCCCCGAATCAGGACATGCAACGCGCCCGACCATGGCGCATGATGTCTGCATGAGCAAATCCGAACACATCGAGCCGCACCTCGCCGACCCCGAGCATTCCACACTCGGCACGGTCATCGTGGTCGGCATGATCGGTCTGCTCTCGCTTGTCGCCGCCGTCTTTGTGGCGTTCAGCGTCTGGTACGCCTCGACGCAGGCCAGCCGCATCGCCACCTGGCCGTCCACCTCGGGGACCGTGCTGTCCTCGCGCGTGGATGCCTGGCGCACCGGCAACGCCTCCCCGCGTTCCACAGGACATACCGTCAAGCGCATCCCGCTGGTCGAACGGTCCTACACGGTGGGCGGCATCGACTACACATTCGATCGGGTCACGCCCATGGAGAATGTCTCGTTCGGCTCGCAATGGGCGACCGACATCTCCGAGAAATACGCCCCCGGCGACAGCGTCGAGGTCTTCTACAACCCAGCCGATCCCGCCGAGTCGTTCATCGAGCCGGTCCACGACGACACGATCTTCCTCATCGCACTGGGCGCGTGCGCCATGCCGGCGTTCATCGCGCTGCTCACCACGCTCGGCGGCAAAGACCAGTACGCGATCAAGTGGAAGATCCCGTTCATCGCCGCGGCCGTCCTCGCCATCGGAGGAAGCATCAACGCCTGGTTCTACTTCAACACCGTGCCGCCGGACCAGTGGACCAGCAAGGCCGAGATCGGCGGGATGGTCGGCGCGGGCGCAGTGGTGCTGCTCGTGGTGACCGGCATCGTGTTCCGGGTCAAGCACATGAACTGGCGGCGTCGGAACACCTGACAATAGTGAAGGGCAGGCAAGATGCCTGCCCCACCGCCAGAAGATTCATGGTGGGGCGGCTTCCAGCCTGCCCCGAATATTCACGGTGGGGCGGGCTTCCAGCCTGCCCTGAATATTCACTCTTCGCTGTCGTCCTCGTGATCGTCGCGCTCCGACTCGCCGAAGATGCCCGAACCGATCCGAACCATGTTCGCACCGCATTCGATGGCCATCTCGTAATCGCCGGACATGCCCATCGACAGGATGTTGAACCGCCCGTCGCACAGGTTGAGCTTCACCATCTCGTCGAACAGCTCCTTGGTACGCTCGAAGGTCGCGCGCGTCTCGCCGGGGTCCATCGAGGTCGGGCCCATCGCCATCAGCCCGCGCACCTTCAGGTGCACCAGCGAGTCGATCTGCTCGGCCAGGTGCTCCGCCGCGGCGACCGCGCAGCCGTACTTCTGCTTCTCGCCCGTGCAGTTCACCTGCACCAAGAGCTCCACTTCCTTATCGAGCTTGAACGCGACGGAATGGATCTCGTCGACCAGGCGCAGCGAGTCCACGGAATGGATCAGCCGCGCCACCTCAACGCACTTGCGCGCCTTGTTGCGCTGCAGGTGGCCGATCATGTGCCAGCGGGCCCGGGGCAACTTCGAGCCACTGTGCCCCTCGCCGCTGGCCGCGGCGAACAGCTCCATCTCCTGCTCCTCACCGATGTTCGGCATCGCATCCTCGCGCGACTGCATCTCCTCGAGCATCGCCGCACGCTGGATCATCTGCTGCACCCGGGATTCCCCGAAGTCGCGGTGGCCCAGGCGGTACAGCTCTCGGATCTGGTCCATCTCGGCGTACTTCGAGACCGCCACGATGAGGATCTCGCCGGGCCGACGCCCGCTCCGCTTGGCCGCCTCGGCGACCTTGCCCTTCACCTCGCGATACCGTGTTTCCAGTGACATCAGGGCCGTCATCCGTGCTCCTCCGCTGCGTCGTTCGGTGGGTCCGGATAAAGGATAGCCGCTCGGGCGATCGCGCGAAGCCCGTTCCGCTCCATACTCGCCGCGTCACCTATGATGAACACTCGTCAGCCCTCTCTGAACCCCCCATGCAGGACCGCACCACCATGACCGAACGCGAATCCCCCATCCAGCCCGGTGAAACCGCCCCCGATTTCACCCTCAAAGCCCAGAACAAGGAAGACTGGTCGCTCGCCGAGGCCGTCAGGAAGGGCGATGTCGCCCTCTGCTTCTACCCGATGGACTTCAGCCCCGTCTGCTCCACCGAGATGAAGTGCATCACCGACGACTTCGAGAAGTTCGAGAAGACCGGTGCCCAGGTCGTCGGCGTCTCCTGCGATTCCTTCTTCGTCCACGAGGCGTGGGCCAAGCAGCTCGGGCTCAAGCAGACCCTCCTCGCCGACATGCACCGCCAAGTCTGCAAGGCCTACGGCTTCTACTGGCCCGACCTGAACATCGCCAAACGCGGCACCGTCGTCATCGGCCAGTCCGACGACGGCAAGGGCAAGGTCAAGGCCGTGCGGACCCGCGACATCCCGCAGGCCCTCACCAGCGATGAACTGCTCGAAGCCCTGAGCTGAACCCGACGCGGCTTCAGCCCTGCGGATCCGGATCGCCCGGAGCGTTCGGCTGATCCGGATCCTTCTTCTCGTTTTCCTGCGGCTTCTCCCGCTCGATCTCGTAGCGGTACAGACGCAGCGCTTCATCCGGATCGAACGGGCGGACCACCGGGTTGCCGAAGGCATCTTCCGTGCGGGCATTCCCCACCCCGATGGTGACCTCGTCCACCTGACAGCCCGTGCCCGACGCGGCAAGCCCGGCCACCATTAGCGCGATCCAGCGGTTGCGTCTCATACTGCTATCGTACGCTCCCGAACCCTTCTGCCCAGTGAGCGAGCCGCATGACCACGCCAGCGACCCGGAACACCCCCTGCGTCCTCATCGTCCGTGACGGCTGGGGCGAAAACCCCCACCCCGAGCACGACGCCTTCAACGCGATCAAACTGGCAAAAACCCCTGTCGATGACGCCCTCCGCGCCCACTGGCCCCGCACCCTCGTCGCCACCAGCGGCGAGGCCGTCGGTCTGATCGACGGCACCATGGGCAACTCCGAGGTCGGCCACCAGAACATCGGGGCTGGACGGATCGTCTATCAGGACGCGGTGCGCATCACCAAGGCCTGCCGCGAGGGCAAGCTGCGCGAGATCCCGGCCCTGACCGAGCCGATCATCCGCGCCCGCGACGCCGGCAAAGCCGTCCATCTCATGGGCATCGTCAGCGATGCAGGCGTGCACGGGCTGATCACACACGCCACGGCAGTTGTCGCACTGTGCGCCCAGCTCCACTGCACCCGCGTCTACCTGCACCTCTTCACCGACGGACGCGACACCGGCCCGTTCACCGGGCTGGCCTACATCGAGCAGATCGAGCAGGCCCTGCACGAGATCGGCGTCGGCGAGATCGCCAGCATCATCGGGCGATACTGGGCCATGGACCGCGACAACCGTTGGGAGCGCGTCGAACACGCCTACGCCTGCCTGACCGGGCGAGGCCCGAGCGCCAAAGGCACCCCCATCGCCGAAGCCGCCTCCGACGCGGTCCAACACCATTACGAGCACCCCGCCTCGCCGAACATGGCCGGCGATGAGTTCGTCCCCGCGACGATGGTCGCCGAAAGCCCCGAGGACGCCTGCCGGTCCCGCATCACCGATGGCGACACCGTCATCTTCTACAACTACCGGGGCGACCGCCCCCGCCAGATCGTCCGGGCCTTCGTCGACGCGAAGTTCAACGAGACCGCGCCCCCCTCGCCCGACTCCGGAACCCGCGGCTTCGATCGCGGCAACCCCCTCGATCTCGACTTCGTGTGCATGACCCCCTATTCCGAAGAACTCGCCGCGATGCCCCGCGTGCATGTCGCGTTCCCCCGCCCGCCCAAGATGGAAGACATCGCCGGTTCTTACATCAGCCGCCTCGGCTTGACCCAGTTCCGCTGCGCGGAAACCGAAAAGTTTCCTCATGTCACTTTCTTCTTCAACGATTACCGCGATGAGCCCTACGAGGGCGAGCGCCGCGCCATCATCCAGTCGCCGCGTGTGAGCACCTACGACCAGCAGCCGGAGATGTCCGCGCGGGGCGTCGCCGACGCCGTCCTTGAGCGCCTCGACGCGCCCGACTGCGAGCCGTTCATCGTCGTCAACTTCGCCAACCCCGACATGGTCGGGCACACCGGCCACCTCGACGCCGTCGTCAAGGCCGTCGAAACCGTCGATGCGCTCGTCGGCGAGATCGTCGAGAAGACCCTCGCCCGCCGCGGCTCGCTCATCGTCACCGCCGACCACGGCAACGCCGAGCAGATGTACTCGCCCGAGAACGAGTCCGCACACACCGCGCACACGATCTACCCCGTGCCGCTGTATGTCGTCGGCGAAGTGTTCAAGGGCCGCACGCTGCGGGCCGATGGCGTCCTCGGCGACATCGTCCCCACCATGCTCGACATGATGGGCCTCGACAAACCCGATGCCATG
>CBFGVX010000029.1:0-32922 GCA_965652425.1 uncultured bacterium
CCACAAAGATCGCCTGCTGCTGCTCCCGCCGTCCACGCATCGCTGAACCTCCTTGTTGAGCGGTCAGGATAGCGCGATCTGCGGTGGGTTGCTTAGCGGCCTGCTAGAGAACCGGATCTACGGCAATCGCCCAAGTGGCTGAGTTAGACTGATCAAGTTCGTTCATCAGAGGGTAGTCAATGGGTCTTGCCGCGTTCGTGCCATGCCGCTGCTGGGAAGAAGGTCGGTGCAAACCGCCGCCCGATGGATACGAGATCTTCCGCGATCCAGAAGTTGGTCTTCTGGATGCCGTGAATTCCCGCGATCCGAATCTACCCTCGGAGGAACTCGACCACTGGAGGTACCGTTCGTGTGAGCACGAAGACGGCGAATACGCGAGCGAGCACATTTCGAACTGGAGTGGAGTGGCCGCGTTCCGAGACGAACTGTCCCGCCTTTCGGATCTGTTCCCAGTTTTGCTGGCGGAGATTCCAAGCGTCAACGGCGGATCAATATCTCCTGAGTTGGCCAGCGCGGCTCTGCAGGAACTTGCGGCTTTCGAGCGGTCTCAGCTGGGCCCCCTCGTCCGCCTCGTCGCGGTTCCGACCGGAGAGCACATCGCCAAGCGCGTCGACGCGTACGATGGTGTCTTTCTCCTCGACGGTAGATCCGGCTACGACATCGGGCTGGATGATAGCGGTCTGTTCATCCGCTCAGGAGCTACGCGGGAGGTCGTTTTCCGCTCGAAACGATTCACCCAATCGTCTGCCGGTGAGGAGACAAAGTTTACAGACATTGACAGCGGTCGTGGTGTCCAACTGCCGGTCCGAATGCTGGGAGGCGCGATCGAACTTCCGCCTCCTAGCGAACTCAAGGTAGTAACGGGGCGGCACATTCCGAGCGACTTTGAGTACATCACGAGCCCACTGCGGCGTATATTTGAAGTGTCGATTCGAGTGGGTTCGCCGATCTTCTGGTGCTGAGACCTTCGCTACGCCCCAACCCCACTCCCCGCCAATACCCTCACCGCCTCCACCAGTTTCCCGATCTCCTCCATCGTCGTCGTCGGACCCGGGCTGAGGCGGACCGCGCCCTGTTCGCCCGTGCCGATCGCCTCGTGCAGGAGCGGGGCGCAGTGGGTGCCGCCTCGGACGGCGATGTCGTGCTCGGCGTCCAGCCAGCCGCCGATGGTCCGCGGCAGGTGGCCCTCCAGCGTGAACAGCAGCACCGGCGTCCGCTCTTCGCGCTGTTTCAGCCCGTGGATCGTCACGCCGGGGATCTCCTCCAGGCCCGCCATCGCCGCCATCGTCAGGTCGAGTTCGTACTCCACGCCGTGCTCGTGGGGCAAGTCCATCGCCGCGACGAAGCCCGCCCAGCCGACGGCGTTGGTCGTGCCGGCTTCGAGCGCATCGGGCATCTGGGTGGGCATGCCCTGGCCCGGGGCGACCGCGCCCGTGCCGCCTGCGCGCGAGCAGTAGAGGTGGCGCGCCCGCGGGTCGCCGTAGTCCGTGCTGTGGGCCCGCTCGCCGACGAACAGCGCGCCCGTCCCCGTCGGCCCGCGCAGGCCCTTGTGCCCGGCGACCGAGAGCAGGTCGATCGCGTCGGCCTGCACATCGACGGGCAGGTGCCCGACGGTCTGCGCGGCGTCCACGAGGAACACCGCCTCGGGGAAGCGCTCGCGGATTGCGTGCCCGATGGCACGCACGGGCTGGAGCGTGCCGCAGGCGTTGGAGGCGTGCGACAGGCAGACGAGCACCGTCCGCTCGTTGCACGCGCCGAGCATCTCCTCGGGGTCGGTCCGTCCGACGGCGTCGCAGCCGACGATCGTCAGGTCGATGATCCCGTCGGCGGCGTACAGGTGCAGCGAGCGCGTCACCGCGTTGTGCTCGACGGCGGAACTGACCACATGGGGGCGCGAGCCCCTGCGGTCCACTCCGTTGCAGCGTCGGAGCGGCTCGATGATCCCGTGGATCGCCATGTTCACCGAGTCGGTGCAGCCGTGCGTCAGGATGACGCGTTCGCGTTCGGTGGCGTTGATGAGCCGGGCGATCTGGTCGCGGGCCCGCTCGACCACCGCCGCGGCTTCGCGAGCGAGCCGATGCCCGCCCCGCCCGGGGTTGCCGGCGTGGTGGGTGAGGAAGTCGGCCATGGCGGCGGCGACGCTCGGCGGCTTGGGCCAGCTCGTCGCGGCGTTATCCAGGTAGATGGGGTGCGTGACCATGCATGGTGCCTCCCTCCGGCACCCGCCGGATCACCATCCATCATCCGGGGAATTGGGGGGCGGGGCAATGCGGATCGGGTGGGTTGAACGGTTCACCGTGGGAAATCACGGGACCAAGTTCTGGCTGGGTGCCAGAGACCGGCTTTTTAGCGCAGGCCATCAAGCTTGCCTTCTCGTCCCTGCCGCGCGTATTCCGCAAGGTCTTCAGAAAGTTCGCGCGACTTAAGTACATGGTCAATTTTCGCAGTTGCCTGAAACGAAGCGAGCGCGAACACAGCTGCCCGGATGCAATGCTCACTGTTGCATCGCAGTGAGATGGCTTCAAAGACATCGCAAAGCGTGGAATCATGGCGTTCATCGGTCCATCGCAAGAACTTGCTGAGGTCCCAATGCAGAATATACATGGCAGTATCTTTATACATCTGTCGCGTTGGCTCATCGCACGCACCGAAGTAAGGCTCAGCACATTCCGCATCGAACAGGTCAACATATAACGCTTCAAGCGATCGGATCAGCGCAAGCTGGCGATCCAATGTGGCCGGTGTGCAGGGAAAGACTTCGTCATCAATATCAAACACGATCTCAATGCATACAGAGACGAAACTCAGAAGAGCATCGATCCCTCTGAGCAAGTCGATGTAATTGTATCGCTTCGAAATATTTACGATATCAGAGCAAAGCGTTGCCATGTATTCGGCAAGTATGTTTTCATCAAAATAACAATAACGAGAGAGGCGTTCATTTAATTCCGGAGAACAATAATCCGCCCATGCATCATGCGAATGTTGTGTAAAAACATACTCGACCCATTCATCGAAACTCGGAATGCTCGCGTCTTGGCCCATGCCACCATGATACCCGCTCACGCCGCGTCCGTATCCGTCGCCATCATGTCCGCGTAACTCGTCGCGATCAGGCCGCCGCGGCAGGGCTCCAGTGCTTCGCGGATCTTGGCGATCAGGTCGCGGCAGGTCTGTTCGCTCCGCCGCCGGGTCACCAGTACATCGATCTCGATGAACCAGCCCAGCCCCTCGACCTGATCCACATGCACGCGGGCGTCGGCGAGCAGCCAGATCTCGCGCTTCTTGCGCACCTCGACCCACACCGGCGGGTCGGTCGCGCCCAGGCGCCGGCGGGCCTCGTTCTCGCTGAGGATCGTGAAGGAGCTGACCGTCGGGGCCGCGCGGTCGACACGGCGATAGAGCACATACTCGACCGGCTCGCCCTCGGCGGCACGACGCATGAGCCGGCCGTCGGGCACGCGGAAGTAGGTGTCGTGGTGCGACAGCGTCGCCGCGAGCACCGCGCCGAAGCGCTTGAGCGCCAGCCGGGCCAGCCCGGGATCGCGCAGCTCGCATTTGAAATCGACATTCTCCACCGGAACGCGGCCTCCGGAGGGTGTATCGGTCGGATCGGGCGCGGCATGAAGGGCGATATCGGACCGGGTCAGTCGTTCGGGGGGTCGCCGAGCAGTTCGCCGATCTCGTCGAGCATGGTGGCCTCGTCCCAGACGGTGATGTCGAGCTTGCGGGCCTTGTCGAGCTTGGAGCCGGCTTCCTCGCCGGCGATGACGAGGTCGGTCTTTGACGACACGGAGCCGGTGACCTTTGCGCCGAGGGCTTCGAGTTTCTCGGTGAGCTGGGGGCGGGTGAACTTCTCGAGCGTGCCGGTGAGGACGATGGTCTTGCCTGAGACGGGCGAGTCGGCGGCCTTCGCCGCGGCTTCCGAGCCGGGCTCGACATACTCCCTGGAGGTGAGGTCCACACCGACCTCGCGCAGGGCGGCGAGTGCTTTCCTGCCGGTGTCGCTGTGGAGCCACTCGTGGATGATCGGGGCGGTGTCGTTGCCGAGGTTGGTGCTGGGGCGGTCCTTGGGGTCTTCGGGCAGGCCGAGTTCGCGGGCGCGGTCTTTCTTGAGCGTCTTGGGGCGGAGCATGTCCTCGGGGGCGTCGAGCAGATCGTCGATGTCGCGGAACATGGTGCAGAGGGCCTTGGCGGTGGAGTCGCCGAGGTGGCGGATGCCCATGCCCGCGAGGACCTTGGCGAGGCCGCGGCCTTTGGCGGCTTCGATGCCTTCGAGCAGGTTGTCGACCTTCTTCTCGCCCATGCGGTCGAGGGCGAGCAGGGCTTCGCGGTGGTCCTTGAGCCGGAAGATGTCGGCGAAGTGTTCGAGGGGGATCTTCGGATCGCTGCTTTCGAGGATCTGATCGATGGTCTTCTCGCCCAGCCCGTCGATGTCCATCTGTGTGCGCCCGGCGAACCAGATGAGGCGCTCGCGGATCTGGGCGGGGCATTCGGGGTTGATGCAGCGCCGGGCGGTCTCGCGCTCGCTGTCATCGCGCTCGATCTCCAGCGGGCCGGAGCAGCGCGGGCACTCGGTGGGCGGCTGAAACTTGCTGCGGGACTTGTGCTCTTTCGAGTCCGGGTCCACGACCTCGATGACCTGCGGGATGATCTCGCCGGCCTTCTCGACCATGACCGTGTCGCCGATGCGGATGTCCTTGTCGGCGAGCAGGCCGAAGTTGTGCAGGGTGGCGTGGCTGACCATGGTCCCGGCGAGCAGGACGGGCTCCATGACGGCGCGGGGGGTGATCTTGCCGGTCTTGCCGACCTGGATCTCGATGTCCTTGAGCAGCGTCGGCTTGCGCTCTGCGGGGTACTTGTAGGCGATGCACCAGCGTGGGCTTTTGCTGGTGGTGCCGAGGCGCTTCTGGAGCTCGAAGGAATCGACGCGCACCACCATGCCGTCCACGGCGTAGGGCAGGTCCTTCATCTTCCCGGCGAAGGTCGAGATGGCTTTGATGACGGCGTCCACCGAATCGACGGTGAGGGTTTCGTTGACGGGGAAGCCGTAGCCGTCGATGAGGGCGATGGATTCGGAATGGGTCTCTGGCAGGTCGCCCTTGACCTCGCCGAAGCCGTGGGCGGTGAAGCCGAGGCCGCGCTCGGCGACGAGGTCGGGGCGGAGGCCTTTGAGGGTTCCGGCGGTGGCGTTGCGCGGGTTCATGAACGGCTCTTCGCCGTCCTTCTCGCGCTGGTCGTTGATGCGCTCGAACTCGGCATTGGGCATGTAGACCTCGCCCCGGACCTCGAGGACGCTGAAGCGGGCCGCGGCGTCGTCGGGCAGCACGAGGGGCAGGGAGCGGATGCGCCGGGCGTGGGTGGTGATGTCGTCGCCCTCGGTGCCGTTGCCGCGGGTGAGGACCTGGGTGAGCTTGCCGCCTTCGTAGCGGGCGCTGACGGCGACGCCGTCGATCTTGGCGTCGCAGGCGAAGACGGTGGTGTCCTCACCGGCGAACAGGTCGCCGCCCTCGTCCTCGCTCTCGGCCCGCCTGGCGACGCGCTTGGCCCAGTCGCGGACATCGTCCTCGCTGTACGAGTTGTCGATGCTGAGCATCGGTTTGGCGTGCCTGACGGTCTTGAAGCCCTCGACCGGCTCGCCGCCGACGCGCTGGGTTGGGCTGTTCGGGTCGTGGAGGCCGTGCTCGTCTTCGAGGCGCTGGAGTTCGGCGAGCTGCTCGTCGAACTCGCGGTCGGACATGAAGGGCTTGGCGTGTTTGTAGTAGGCCCGGTTGGCCCGGTGCAGGCGCTCGCGCAGTTCTTCGACTCGCTCGACGATCTGTTTGCTGGGCATCGGCAACGCTCCTCGGGGGGCGGTACTCTACGCGGTATGCCACGGGCCATCACCATCGACGGGAAAGCCATCGCCTCGCAGGTCAAGGCCGGGATCGCGCGCCGGGTCAAGGCGCTCAACGGCAAGGGCTTCGATGTCCGCCTCGACGCGATCCTCGTCACCGACGAGAAGAACACCGCGGCCCATGTGTACGCCAAGAACCAGAAACGGGCCTGCAACCAGCTCGGCATCGATTATGTGCTGCACGAGCTGAAGGGCTCGTCGTCGTACGAGGACATCGCCGGGCGGGTGCTGCTGCTCAACAACGACATGGATGTGCACGCGATCATGGTGCACATGCCGCTGCCGGAGACCGTCGATCCGTTCCGGGTGCAGTCGCTGATCGCGCCGGGCAAGGATGTGGAGGGCGTGAACCCGGCGAACATCGGCAACATCGTGTACACGCGGTCGTCGCTCGCGCCGTGCACGGCGATGGCGGCGGTGAAGCTGATCAACTCGACGGGGATCGACCTCAAGGGCAAGCGCTGCGTGATCGTCGGGGCCTCGAACATTGTGGGCAAGCCGATCGCGGTGATGCTGATGCAGCCGGAGGCGACGGTGATCTCGTGCAACAAGTACACGGAGAACCTGCCGGAGCTGGCGGCGAGCGCGGATGTCGTGGTCGCCGCGGCGGGCGTGCCGTTCCTGGTGAAGAAGGAGTGGATCAAGCCGGGGGCGATCGTGATCGATGTGGGGATCCACCGGGTGCCGCTGGAGCAGCCGCTCGCGGACGGGACGAAGATGCGGACGGTCGGCGATGTGGACCCCGGCGCCAGCGAGGTGGCCGGGTATCTGACGCCGGTGCCGGGGGGCGTGGGTCCGGTGACGGTGGCGATGCTGCTGGAGAATGTGGTGACTGCGGCGGAGCGGAGTCATTTGTGAGGGGCTTCAGCGCGACCTTCGCGTTAAAACGCTCGCAGATAATATGAGACAAACCGTCGCCGACCCAGGGGTCGGGATTCTCAGTCTGTAGAATGCCGTCGAGCCATCTTCGAACACCAGGGTTGTCGCGATCCAGTCCCCGTTCGGGCTGATTTCGAAACCTCTCGAACCCGGCCGACCGAATACTGTCACGATCTTGCCGTCAATCTCAGTCACATTCTCCTCGAGCAGTAGGCTTTTATTGAAAAAGAGACCGACGCTATAGCTTGGATCCTGTAGATCGTCAGTCAAAGTTGCTGACCAGACTAAATCTCCGCCATCGACCAGATCGATTCCGGAAGGCAACGCGTACCTGTCACCAAGCCAGTCCTGTCGCTCGTGTCCACGGATAAAGATTTCACCGGATTCGCGGAAAAGGATCGGCTCCGAGCTCAGCCCGCCGGTGGATATACTGACCGATGCGGCCCACTGCCCTTCGTCGTTGTGGTCGATCATGCCGCCTCGAGAGAGCAGGATCGACTGTCCGGGTACGACCTCGCTAGTGCCATCGAAGAACAGTTGCCCGTTCATCATGAATCCCAGGCCTTGAGGTGCACCAAACAGGCCCGCGAAAGTGATCACATCTCCGTTGCGGTTCACGCGCGTCCCGATGGAAGTTCCCTCCACGCGGAACACGCTGACGCCATCGGCGACCACCTGATCCGGAGCGCTCATTGGCTCATCAGTGAACGAACCATCGACCCCGAAAGTGATGCGACTGATCAGGTTCACCCCGACATTGGGACCGGGCGCCATATCCGGGCTCTGCGAGTTGAGCACGATCCGATTGTTGTCGATGTACTCGATGAAGCGAGGCGCTCCGAACCGAGTCGGCTGGCCCAAGAACTCATGAGAACTGTACGCGCCGGCAATGTCGAATCGCGCCTCTCCGTTGAGGATCACGCCGTTGAGTACGAGCTGATTCTGGATATCGATCCCGGCAGTCGCTACTGCGACTTGGCCGTTGGGATTGATGTCGATGTCCCACATGGTGGTCAGGATGTACTCGCCGCCGTCGTAGGACAGCCCGGTTGTGCCCGGAAGGATGTTGAACCCGGTCGAGGAGCGAATCCCGCCACCGCTCAAATCATCGCCATAGAAGCCCGAGTACATCGCCGCCCAGTCGCCGCTGTCGTTGATGGAGATCGCACCGAGCGAGAAGACCTCACCAACAGGCGTAGCATCACCCACGCCGAAGAGCCGCTCGGCGGTGAAGGGTGCGGCGAGGGTGGTGCCGCAGAGGGCGAGGATGGAAATGGCAGCAGCGAGTCTCAGCATGGAGGCCTTTCCAGTCAGGGGAAGCACACCTTGAGAATACCTCCGGTGCGCCTAACGCAAGACAAATCTCTGCTCTTCAAGAGATTCGAACAGAAACCGGGCGGATGACGCCAAGTCCTATGACATCCGCTCCACACCCGCCGCGCTCCTCACGCATTCATCGCATCCGCCTCGATAATCGGCCCCAACGCCCGTCGCATGATCTTCCCCGTCGGATTCCGCGGCAGTGCGTCCAGCACGCGGATCTCGCGCGGGATCTTGTAGCCCGCCAGCGACTGCTTGCAGTGCGATTTCAGGGCCGATTCGTCGAAGGTCGCCCCGTCTTCGAGTTCCACAAAGGCCACCGGGAGTTCGCCACGGATCGAACAGTTCCGCCCGATGACGGCCGAGGCGTGGACGGCGGGGTGCTTATTGAGGACTTCCTCGATCTCGCGCGGGAAGACATTCTCGCCGCCGACGATGATCATTTCCTTGAGGCGGCCGGTGATGTAGAGGTGCCCATCGCGGTCGAACTTGCCGATGTCGCCGGTGCGGAAGAAGCCGTGCTCGTCGAAGGCCTCGGCGGTCTCCTGCTCGAGCTTGTAGTAGCCCTGCATGATGTTCGGGCCCTTGAACCGGATCTCGCCCTCCTGCTCGGCTGGCAGCACCCGACCGGTCTCGGGATCCACGATGCGGCACTCCAGCCCCGGCACGCACGGGCCGACGGAGTGGCGCTTGTAGTCCCAAGGCAGGCACATGTTTGTGACCGGGGTCGTCTCGGTCAGGCCGTAGCCCTCGGAGATGCGGACCTCGAACCGCTCGTAGAACCGCTGGGAGATGTCGTCGGGCAGCGGCTCAGCACCGGAGACGGCGAAACGCAGACTGCGGAAATCGCCGGGCCCCGCGCTCTTGGCCTTCAGCAGCGCGCCGTACATCGAGGGGATCCCGATGAACGCGTGCGGCTTGTGCGTCTTCATCAGCTTGACGATCTGCTGCGGCACGAACCGCGCGGTGTAGATCACCCGGTTGCCGAGCGTCAGCGGCAGAATCGTCAGCACCGTGATGCCGAACGAGTGGAACTGCGGGAGCACGCCGAGCATGGTGGACTTGCCGGTGAACTTCGCGTGCTGAACGCACTGGCGGACATTGGCCTTGAAGTTGCCGTGGCTGAGCATGACACCTTTGGGCTTACCGCTGGTGCCGGAGGTGTACAAGATCACGGCGAGGTCGTCGTCGCTCGCGCGGGCGGGCAGGCGGATGTCCGGGAAGCCCTTGAAGTCGAGCTTGTCCATGCGGACAAGGGTCTTGACCTTCGGCTCGAAGCCGATGTGGTCGAGCAGTTGCGAGGCGCTGATGACGATGTCGGTGCCGCAGTCGTCGACGACATACTGAAGTTCTTCCTCGCGCAGGAGGTAGTTCAGCGGGACCAGCACCCGACCGAGCATCCAGCACGCGAGCGCGGCGACGGGAAAGGCCCCGGATGTGGGGAGCATGACCCCGACGGTCCGCGTCTGGCTCTTGGCCTCGATGTGGCTGGCGAGGTGCAGCGCGGCGACAAGTATCTCGATGCGCTTCCACTGCTTGCGATCGTCGATGACCCCGACCTGAAGAGGGTGGGAGAGGCAGCGGCGGATGATGGGCCAGTGGACGCTCATAGTTCCTCCCGAGGATGGAAAATGCACTTGCTAGTATACACTAACAATCAGATCGGCAACAACGCGGATGATTGTGAAACCGAAAACGGGCGGGGCCGGTAGGACCAACACAGTCGCTCTCGCGTGCGCATGTAGCCACGGCGCAGTGACTTATGCAGAGCATATACGGAGGTGGAGCATGATGAAGCGTTCAACGATCGCCGCGATGATCCTTTTGGCAGGCACGACGGGGCTTTGCGCTGCGGAGGAGACGCGCCAGCAGTCGCGAGTCGATGGCAGCATCGAGTCGGTGACGGTGTATCGAGGGCAGGCGCTGGTCACCCGCGCCATCGATCTCGACTTCGAGCCGGGCATCCATGAGGTGGTGGTCGGCGATCTGCCATCGCACATCGTGCAGGGCAGTCTGCACGCCGAAGCCGGTACGGATGTGAGCATCCGATCGGTGCGGTACCGGGAGCAGCCGGTGCGCGAGGATGTGCGAAGCGAGGTGGAAGGCCTGGACCGGATGATCGCTTCGCTGCGAAACGACCTCGCCCGCCTTGCCCGGCGAGCGGAAACGATCGAGGGACGCAAGGCATACATCAGGAACCTTGAGAGTTTCACGAGCGAGAACGCGATGACCGAGCTCTCCAAGGGCGTACTCGACGCGGCGACGCTGAAGGAACTCAGCGAGTACATCTTCGAGCAGCAGGAACTCATCGAAAAGCAGGAAATCGCCCTTCGTCTCGAGCGCGAGCAGATCGAAGCCGAGATCGCGCTTTACGAGCGCGAGAAGGCCGCGATCGGCGCGGGCTCAACCCGAACAGCGCGCGATGCGGTGATCACCATCGAGATCCGCGAGGGCAACGGGCACGACCTCAGACTGCGGTATCTGGTGAACCGCGCGACCTGGGAGCCCTCGCACACCGTTCGCGCCGATATCGACAACGAAACGCTGATCGCCGAGTATTTCGCGTCCATCCAGCAGACCAGCGGCGAAGACTGGGACGATGTGCGCATGCACCTTTCGACGGCGACCCCGTCGCTGGTCGCGCGTGCTCCGCAGTTCACGGCAATGAAGCTCGAACTCGCACCATTGGGCAGCCGCGGCGTGACCGCGACGCGGGATTTCGGCGAACTGCAGACCAGCCAACAGGCCGCGATTTCCTCTCGGAACTCCAATATCGCCGTGTTTGGGAACTCAAGGAGCGCGGTGGATAATTTCGCAGACCTCGATCGCTCGCTCAACCGGATTTCGATGGACTACCAGTTGCTCGAACTGCAGAGCGGTTTCGTGCGCACCGGGGGCTCCCAGACGGAATCTGTCGCTTCCGCCGGGCACACCGTGACCTACTCGATCCCCGGGCGGACGGTCCTTCCGAGCCGCTCCGAGCGCCAGCTCATTCAGATCGCCTCGACACCCATGGAGGGCGACTTTTACAAGGTCGCGACCCCCCTGCTCACCAGCTTTGTCTACGAAGAAGCACGCGTTACCAACGATTCGCCGAGCGTCCTGCTGGGCGGGCAGGTGACGACCTATGCCAACGGGCAGTTCGTCGGCTACAGCATGTTCGACGACATCGCGATCGGCGAAGAAATGATCGTCGGACTGGGAATCAACTCGGATCTGCGAGCCGAGCGGGTCGTCATTGATCAGAAGGAAGACATTCAGGGCGGGAACCGAGTGGTCACTCTGACGGTTCAACTCACGGTGCAGAACTTCGGCACTGAGGCCACGGTGGTGCGTCTCATGGACCGTCTGCCTCAGGTCGATCCATCGCTCGTGCAGCTTCGTCTGCTCGACGACGGCGCTGCGAGCAGCAATTTCGTCGACGAGGACAAGGCGTCCAACGCCGATGGCATACTCACCTGGAATCTGAATGTTCCCGCCAAGGCCATCGGTGATGACGCGGCGAGCGTGACCTACACCTACAGCATCGCCCACGACCGACAGATGAGTCTGCACAGCGCAACCCCCTGAGCCGGATCGAGCCGTCGTTCAGGCGGATCCGCCCGACCGATGCTCTTCGAAGTAGGGCGAATCCATGCGTGGATTGGGGAGGCGCTTGGCCATGTCGCGAAGCGTCTCTTTATCGCTAGGGCTGAGCTGCGACGGCTCTGGTGCGACGATCTTGATGACGGCGTAAAAG
Organism: uncultured bacterium; assembly: GCA_965652425.1. Lineage (GTDB taxonomy): Bacteria > Planctomycetota > Phycisphaerae > Phycisphaerales > UBA1924 > JANSXG01. The sequence continues at coordinate 11,835 of CBFGVX010000029.1, forward strand.
TCGCCAGTCGGTGGAGTTCCACCCATCTTCGCGGCCTTAGTCGTGTCGCAGATGCCGTGGCCACGCACGCGCAGGCGCTGACCGCTGGTGCAACCGGCGGGAACCGTCAGGTCCACGGAGCCCTTGAGCAGCGGCACATTGACGGTCGTTCCGAGCGTCGCTTCGGCGATGGTCAGCGGCAGATCGATGAGAATATCGAGCGGCTTGGCCGGGTCGCGCTTGAAGTACGGGTGCTTGCCGATGTGGATCGTCGCGATCAGATCGCCGGAGGCGCCGGTGGTCGCCCCGCCTCGTGCGGGATGCCCGGCACCCCTGACCCGCAGTTTCTTGCCGTCCTCGATGCCGGGCGGGACGACGATGTCGATGGTCTGTGAAGCTCCGCCACGCTGCACCTTGACGCTCTCGGTCCCGCCCTTGACGGCGGTCATGAAGGTGATGTGCAGATCGACGGTGATGTCCTCGCCACGCGCTGGCCGCGAGCGGGCTCGCGCACCGGCCCTGCCTCGTGCACCGGGAGAACTGCCGAACGGGGAGCCCGCCGCGGACCGGCCACCCACGCCGAAGACCTCCTCGAAGATCGAACCGATGTCATCGGGGTCGAACCCGGCTCCTCCCGAACCGCCGCCCCCCCCGACATTCGACCATGTGTAGGTGCCGCTCGGTCGGGCTTCGCCGCCTCCGGGGTACGCGCTCGCCGCGTGGCCGAACTGGTCGTAGCGGGATCGTTTCTCGGCGTCGGAAAGCACCTCGTAGGCCTCGGAGATCTCGGCAAACCGGGCAGCCGCGCTCTCCGCTTTGTTCACATCCGGGTGATACTCCCGCGCGAGCTTGCGGTACGCGCGCTTGATGTCGTCCTCGCTCGCGCTGCGGCTTACACCCAGAATGTCGTAGTAGTCTCGCTTGCTCGCCATAATCGGATCTATCGTACGCGCTCGCCACCCGGCTCGCCCGACGGTCAGTCGCTGAGGGATCGGTGACCGAACTCGTCACAAAGCGATTGTGCGATAGCGAGCTGTCCTCCCTGTTGGCTCCCGGAAGGCAGACCTCGCAGGTCCACCACAAGCGGCCGGGTGTACCCACTGGTGGCGACGGCCACTCGATATGCCAGCGGCTCCAGTGCACCCTCGCCGGGCATCACGCGTCCGGACTCTGCGAGGTCAGAAAGACGAACCGAGGCGAGCCGACCCGTGCCGGCGGCGCTGGAAACTGCACCGGCGGGGTCCTCTCCGGCGAGGATGACCGCCGAGGGATCGAGGCCGATCGCCAGAGCGGCGGCTTGTTGCGCGGGCTCAGGCCATGGGTAGGCGTGGTTGGCGACCTCTACGCCGACGGCGAGAGCCCGTTCCGCGATCGCGTCGATCACACCCCGGGCCGTGTCCGAGGGAATCAAGGTTGAGAGCACGCGCTGACCTCCGGTGAGTTCAGCGAGGTCTGACGCAAAGTCAATGGCATCAAGAAGAGCCGCGACCGCGCGATCGATCGTGGCCTGGTCGGAGAAGTGCGGTCTCGGGATCCACAGGTCCACGCCGCTGCAGGAGAGTTCGTGGCGACGCAGGTGAGCTGCGAGATCCCGCCTGCCGGACCTGGACAGATCGCGGGGCCGGGTGGCCGGGTCCGCGGCGTTGACCTGGAGGGCGTCGTAGCCGCACGAGCGAGCGAATTCCATCAGCCAACGCACATCCTTCTCCGCGGGGAGGCGGAGTCCCGCGCTGGCCAGCGCGAGATCGAAAGTGGGAAGGGCAAACGGGTCCACCGGAGCGTGTTTCCTACAGAGGAATGCTGAAAAAGAACGGCTATCATCCGCTTTCGAAGCACCCGAAGGATACCGCGCCATGACCCTCGAAGCCGATTGCCGGCAACCAACACTCGTTGACCGTGCCCTCCAGAGCGTGCACCTGCTTTCACTCGGGATCTGGGCCGGGGTGCTTCTTATGGTGGGCGTGACCGCCGCGGTCACTTTTCCGAGGATGGCGGAGTTGGATGTCCGAATCCCGGCGTACGAGCAGTACGACGGCGAGCACCATCGGATCGCGGCCGGGCAGGTCATGAACACGGCCTTCACCGTTTCCGACTGGATCGGGATGGCGTGCATGCTGCTTGCCGCGGGGACACTGATCTGGATCGCGAGGCAGCGGGTTCGAGCCCGATCCGGCATCGGCCCCGCGTTCGTACTCCGATGCGCGGCTCTGTTTTGCGTCGTAGTGCTGACCCTGTTCCAGACCTTTGCGTTCCGCCCGTCCCTGAACAATTCGTTTCGCGATCTCTGGACGGCGGCGGAAGCGGGCGAGAACGCCCGGGCGGAGGAGATTCGAACTCGTATTGCCCCTCAGCACGCCAAAGCGAGCTTTCTCCTCACGAGCCAGTTCGTGCTGGTGCTTCTGGCCGGTGTGGCCGGAGGACTCGATGCCCCGTACCGGGCAAGCCGGGAAGGTTCGCGGGGTACGACCTCATGAGTCCGGCGGAAACGATCACACCGAGCAACCCACGGGGCAAACGCGACATCCCGTTTGCTCTTCCGGAGGTGACCGCTTCGCAGAAGCGTCGGGCCGCTCGCATATACGAGGCGCTTCAGGAGCGTCACCCGGACGCGCACTGCGAACTCGAGTATCGCAAGCCGCACGAGCTTCTGATCGCGACGATTCTCTCGGCGCAGTCCACCGACAAGGCCGTCAACAAGGCCACACCATCGCTGTTCAAGGCGTTCCCGAAGCCGGCGGACTACGCCGCGGCGACGCCGAAACAGGTCGAGCCGTACATCAAGACCATCGGCCTGTTCCGCAACAAGGCCAAGCACATCCACGGCGCGATGACCAAGGTGACCGAGGAATTCGGCGGCAAGGTTCCGGACACCATGGACGAATTGTTGACGCTTCCCGGTGTCGCGAGAAAGACCGCGGGCGTGGTCCTCAGCGAAGTCTTCGGCAAGCACATGGGCGTGGTCGTGGACACGCATGTGCACCGGCTGAGCCAGCAACTCGGGCTCGTGCCGGATGGGACGAACATCCCGATGACCGAACGCTACCTGATGGCGCTGCTCCCCCGCGAAAAATGGGGGCAGATCAGTCACCTGCTGATCTTCCACGGCCGTCGCGTGTCGCCCGCGCGTGGCTATGATCCCGAAGTTCTCATGGCAGACCCGGTCTGCTCGGCGTATTGCAGCCGAACCGCAGAACTCAAACGCGAACTCAAGACCCGCAGGAAAGAGCAGCGATGAGCCGACTGGAACAACTCGAGAAACTCCGGGCCGCGGACCCGACCGATGCGGATGTGCCGTACATGATCGCGCAGGAGAAGGCCAAAGTCGGCGATCTGGATGCATCGGTCGAGTGGTACAACACCTGCCTCGAACTCGACCCGAGCTACCTCTACGCCTACTTCCACAAGGCCAAGTCGCTGGAAGCTCAGGACAAACCGGAACTCGCCGCCGCGACGCTCGAGAACGGTCTCAGCCGGGCCAAACAGGCGCAGAACGCCAAGGCGATCGGCGAGCTTGGCGAGTACCTCACACAGTTGCAGGATCGGCTGCGAGAGGCCACCGGCGGCTGAGCATGGCGCGACTCGGTGACAGCCCGTTCGACCCTCCGGGGTTTGGCACGCTCGGCGGCAAGCGCCGCGCACCGCGAGAAGCCGATGTAACGGATCTGCTGCGCCGTCGGATGTACGAGGATCCGCCCGCGGACGCCATGATCGATGAACTCCGTCGCAGCGGGCGCGGCGGCCTGCTCTGGAGAGTCGGTATCCGGAGCGACGACCTCGGTGCCGAGCGTCTGGGGGTCGCCAAGCTCGACAGATCGATACTGGACGAACTCAAGCTGGCCACGGGCCTTCGATGGGACGCGCCTCTGGCCGCGCGAGTGCTCGAAGCGGCGCACACCGATGCGGCACGGCGGTACGCGCTCAATGCGCTCTCCATGCGAGCGATGAGCGCGAAGCGGCTGAGGGACAACATGGCGCGTCGTGGGACTCCGCCTTCCATCGCCCTGCGGGTGGTAACGGATTTGGAGCAGTCCGGCATTGTCGATGACCGCCTGCTCGCCGAGCAGATCACGAGGTCGATACTCGCGGGAACTCCCGTGGGTGCTCGCGTGATCGAGCAGCGGCTGATCGGGCGTGGCATCGGTTCGGAGATCGCGCGAGCCGTCGCCTCCGAAGCCGCGGCTGGCCGCGATGCGGATGAGGACGCTCTTCGCGTTGCCACGAAGAAAATCCGCACCATGTCCGCGCGTCTGGAGCGCGATGTGGTCGAACGGCGGCTTCTGGGGGCCTTGGCCAGAAGGGGCTTTCCCCCGCCGGTCTGCCGTCGCACGGCGCGCGAGGTCGCCGAGTCGCAGTGGCCGCCCCGGGCCTGAGACGGGTACAGTCCGGGTATGAGCAGCATTCCCTACGACATCGATTTGCCCGAAGGCGCCCGGTTCAATCCGGAGTACGAAGTGACACCCTCGTTCGTGAAGCGGTCGCTGGAGAGCGGCGATGGATCGGTGGTGCTCATCGACTGCCGCGAGCCGGATGAGCATGCGATCGCTCGCGTCGACGGCTCAACGCTGATCCCGATGGGAGAGACCAGGCAGCGCATCAACGACATCGAGGACCTGATCGACGACAGCGAGGCCGAGGAGCCGCTCGTGGTCGTCATGTGCCACCACGGCGTGCGATCGCTGAAGGTAGCAGCGGCGCTGCGCCAGATGGGCATCGACAATGCGAGATCGATGCTCGGCGGGATCGACCTGTGGTCGAAGCAGATCGATCCGGGCGTGCCGCTGTACTGAGTCCGCAGCAGACCCATGAAAAAACCGGGCATCGTTGCGCTGCACGATGCCCGGTGTGGTTGCGTGTCGATTCAGATCCGTGCGATCAGGGGACCGCGTTGGGCAGTTCCATACGCAGCAGGACGCGCGGGCGATCCGAAGGTGTCCGCACATTCGAGCGGTCGAAGACCACGAGCCAGCGCGATTCGTACGCGGGACGGAAGGCCGGATCGTTCATCGCGTCGAGGGCGTTGCCGCCGGGGATCTCGATGGACTCGATCACATCGGGGTCGTAGCCGCGGATCACGAAGGTGGCCATGAACACATCGGAACGGGTGGAAACGATGTTCGAAACCGCACGGAACAGCGCGAGGTACTCCTCGGCGTCGTTGGCGGGGTTGAAATCGGTCGCGGCGTAGGCCCGGCGCGGAGTCCCGGGCGAGAAGGACAGATCGCGCCCGTTGTCCGACCATGTCTCGAATGGAACCCCCTTGGCGTTGGTGGACTGATCGTTGAGCAGCTCGAGGAAGGTGCCGATGTTGCTTCCGGTCTGAGGCAGACCGTTCGCATCGAACCGCCCGATGAGCGGGATTTCGCCCTTGGTGACGAAGCCCCGTTCGTTGCTGGTCCTGAACTGACCATCGAGACCGGTCCATGCGGAGCGGTTGCTGATGGTCCCGTGGTCCTCGGACTCACGGTAGTCAAACAGCAATCCGGCGCGGCTGTTGGACCCGCCGAACGCCGCGTTGGGAGGCGTCGGCTGCACGGAGGCCGTGCCCAGACTGTCCTGAACGAGTTGGAGCGGCTCGGCGAGCGGGAGCAGACCGAGGACGCGTCGCGAGGCGGTGTTGATGTTGATCGTGCCGGGGGTCAGGAAGTCGCGGCTGTTGACGGTCGTGAACAGGTCCACGATGCGAGAGCCGAGCGGGACCTGCATGTGATCCGGCAGATTGCCGATGGGTCGCAGCGGGCTACCCCCAAATCGGTACTTGATGGGGTTGATGCGACCGAACCACGGGTTGGGCTCGAATGTGCCGACGCTGGTCGGGTCACCGTCGAGATGGAAATCGAAACCGAGCTGCTCGCTGAAGGTCAGCCAGCGTCCGCCGAGGTCGTTGTCTCCGGCGAATCCGGGGAAATCGTCGAGGTTGTCGCGGTGGTAGCGCGTGGAGAACTCGTTGACGCGGATCACGCTGTACTCGCTGTTGGGGTAGCCGACCTCGCTGTGGAAGTACATGTGGCTGAACGCGGGGACCAGCAGGACATCGCTGACCGATGAGAAGCGGCCACCGGGGATGAAGAGCTGGAATTCGGGCAATTCGTTGAACACGGCCCGCTCGTCGTCCGCGCCGAGGGTCAGTGCGGGGTTGCGGGCGGTCAGTTCGGGAATCGGGGGCGGGCCGATGAGCAGGTCGGGGGTATCGGCGATGGTCCACAACTGGTCGTAGGTTCCGCTCGCATCCGGGGCGGTGACCACATGGATCTCGTTCACGGACGGTCGCTCGACGACATAGCCGGGGAAGCCCTCCTGACCGGCGGGGCGGCCCGGGGCGCGACGCATGCTGCCGTGGACCACGACGCGGAAGTTACCCGAGATGGGCATGCCGCCGGCGTCGGTGAAACTTTCGGATTTTGTGGTCCGCAGCGCACCGAAGAAATCGTTCCAGGTGATGCCGTCTCCCGATGAGTTGGAGTCGGACGCGGTGGTCATGCGATCGATGAGCATGTCGCCCTTGCGCTCGGGTGCGGGCGGGACCACGCCGCCGGTGATGTTCCCGTTGGTTCGGCGGATCAGCTGGACCTGCGTGCGGCCGGACAGACCGGTCGCCATGTTCTGGAAGAGAATGGCCAGAGGCGAACCGCCGCCGATCGAGTCCTGGATGTTGTTGGATGCGCTTCCATCATCACCGATACCGATCGGGATCATCTGAGGGCTGTTGCTGCCCGATTCCACGGACGCGATCCAGTTGTCCCGGATGGTCTCCATGATGCTGGCATCGAATCCACCCTCTGCGGGATCGGAGAGCCAGTAGAAGACCGCGCGTTCACCGGGGCCGATGACCGTGTCGGTTGGGGTTCTGAATTCGAGCCATGACTCATCGCGGACGATGCGGAACACATACCCGCCGCCGCCCTGACCGGAGGGCAGCTCGATTTCATCGTCCCACGGGTTGGCCAGTTCGAAGGCGATGATCGAACCGACATAGTCGTCGGGGTTGTTCGGATCGATCGTCACGGTGGTGTTCGGGGATTTGGATTGGTAGACGGCGAGCGTGTGCGCTTCCACGAGGAAGGGCTGGCGGTTCACCCCGATGAAGCTGATCCCGCCGTCCGGGCGGCCGAGGTAGCGATCGCTACCGGTGAAGGAAGGGAAGTCCAGGTCGCCGTGTGGGAAGCGCCCGGTGGCGTACTTGACCTCGTAGCCGGGGAGGATCGGGAACTGCGTCTGGGGCTGCGTCCGGGGGAAGACTCGGAGCACGGGCGGGTGGCCGACCTCTTCGGTCGAGCGAGCGGCGGCCAGATTCACGGCGAGCGACGCAGCGCGATGGATCGCGTACGCAGCGCCGATCTGCGGGTTGCCGTAGAGTTCTGCGAAGCGCTCCGCGGGGTTGCCCGCTCCGCCGCCGTAATGGGCGTTATCAAAATTAGGGATGTTGCTGACCAGGGTTCCGCTCGTGGGCCGGTACAGTTCTTTGTTGGTGGCGAACGGGGCGAGGGCCCAGACCAAGTCGCCGAAGATCCCCTGAAGGTCGAAGGAACCGGAGTTTCTCGACAGGTCGTGCTGCTGCCGGAAGTACATGCCATCGAACTCGTTGACGAGCTGATCCTTGTTGACAACGGGGACGGGGCTGAACCGACCCGCGCCGCTGAAGGTGGTGAGGTGGCGACGGGTATCGAACTGGAGCTGCTGGAGCGTGGGGAGCCCGCTGGTGCCCGCGCCGAACGAGCGGACGGCCGGCACATTGATCTCCGCAGCGCGCAGCGGGCCGTTGCTGAGGTTGCTGGTCGTCGAGGTGGGCAGGTAGCCGCCCGCCTCGGGTCCGTCGAAGTACTGCTCGGCCTTGGAGATCAGCGTGGCGTTGTTCGTGCCCCAGTAGGCGTGCAGATCGAGCAGCTCACGCTCGGGGTAACGCTGCGCGAGCGGGTAGGAATCGTTGATCCTGGAATAGACCTGCTCGTAGAGGTACCGGCGCTGGTTGCGGGTGGTCGGGTTGGTGACCTGCCACTGCCAGGAATCGACATCCTGACCCAGGCCCGCCACATTCGGATCGACGAGAGCGATGTAACCGGGGGATGTGTTCTGGCTGAGGGTTTCGAGAACGCTCCGGTATCCGAGCCCGTTCTCGAGGTGGTTCTGGAAGGCGATGCCGCCTCCGAGGATACGGTTGAGGTTCGGGGAACCGTTGGGGAAGGTGCCGCCGGGCAGGTTGATGCCGTAGTTGTAGGTCAGCAGGCGGACCAGATCGACATCGGCCGGTGTCTCGCCGGTGCCGACAACCTCGGCGAAGTCTCGGGTGCCGATCGTTCCGGGGTTCAGATTGAACAGCGGGGACTCTATGGCGGTGTTGATGTTCACCAGAGCCGACGCATCGGTGATGCGAGCGGCGACGACCCAGTTGAGGCCGTACAGGTTGCCGAGCTCTTCGAGCTGGGTCCACTGCGCATCGGGGCGGAGGTCGCCGTCGGTGTCGGCGAAGAATCGCTCGTCGCTTGGGTTGAGGACGGTTTCGTCGCCGCCGGGGGTGAGCTGGGCCATCTGGCGCGTGAAGTCGATGTTGTCCTGGTTGCGGACGAACAGACCGCGCGTGTAGTTGGCGGTGCGGACATCCGTGACCTCGGATCCGGTGGGATCGAGGAGGTCCACGCCGGCGTTGGCCCGGCCGTCGATGGGGTTGAGGAACCACTGGGCGAGGTCGACATAGAGACCGTCGCCGCGGATCCATGCCTCTTCCTGCGAGTTCCAGGTGAAAGCGGAGCGCAGGTTGGTGAACTGCTCGAAGTAGGGCGCGCCGCTGAAACCGATGCCGGGCCATTTCGGCTCGGAAGAGGCGAGCCATGCGTCGTCGGGTTTGGCGATGCGCTCCGCTGCGCTTGCCCCGAGGGGGTTGAGACGGCGACCGTTGCCGACCGAGGGGGTCTGGTTCGGGTTGGCCTGCGCGTAATCCAGATCGATTCGATCGATGTCGGCGAATTCGCCGTCCTCGAACATGGTGGGCCAGATGGGCCTGCCGTTGGCGGCGAAGCGCGGGGTCGAGGTGGTGACGATCTTGTTGCCGAACATGTCCGCGGCGATCAGCGACTGCATGTGGCGGACCACGGTGCCGACCTGCTGATCGAAGTCGCGAGAGACCGCGACGGCGTCGGATGAATCGCGATCGATCCGGACCACCGTGACATAAGAGACGGCCAGCAGCGAGAGCACCGCGAGGACGGCGATAGCCAGGATGAGGATGGTCCCTCGCTCCTGCCGGTTGCGTCGTGTGCGGCGGATCGTGGCTGAGATGATGTGTCGTACGGTCATGGCTGAGCCCTCCGGCTCTCGGGAATGCGGGGTGCGGGCGGTGTTGCCCGATCGCGGCGTGTTACTGCTCGTTGTCGATCTCGATGATGAATTCGAAGGTCTTGCCGTTCCGGAGACGGAACTGGGAATCGTGGAGCGTCATGCGGAATTTGAGGAGTCGCGGCTTGACCCATGCTCCGGACTCGTACCGACCCGAAGCACCCGGCACGCGGTATCCCCAGATGGCGAGGTACTCGTCGTTCTGGTTTTCGGCAGCACCGGTGCGCAGCGTGTCGTACGCCGCCTCCAAGCCGATCTGGCCGAGACCGTTGCCGGTGGTGTTGAGAAGATTGTTTCTTGTCCCCCGAGGTATCTCAGGGCTGATCACTACTGTGCTTGTATTGGTAAGGTTCTCGTAATCTTCACGAGTTGTATTGATTCCGAACCAGACGATGTCGCCTTCGGAGTACTCGACGATGTAGCTGCCGTCGCCGCTGAGGTCGATGGGGCCGGAGCCGTTGCCTCGCCAGCGCGTGCCGTCGGACCAGTAGACCTCGAAGCGGCTGCATCGCGAGGCGATGACCGCGTGGTAGTCCATGAGGGCCTGTTCGGGACGATCGTCGGCGTTGTCGGCGGGGATGGCCCGCTGGATGGTGGTCGGCTCGGTTTCGACCAGGATGCGGTTGAACATCCCCGCGATCGCGCTCTGGAGATGGCGGCGGTTGTACTGGCGGAGCTGACCGAGGACCGGCGAGGTGCCGCCGGGGTTGTTGATGACCTGGCCACGGACGATGATCGGACGGACCCAGAGCGGACGGTCGGCGATGCCGAGGGCGGATGGGCGCCACTCCTCGTTGCCGATGTCGAAGAATCCGGAGTCGAACGGTGTGGCGTCCGGCGGGTTGGCCGGGGGGACACCGCCGATGTTGGCGGGCAAGCGAGGTTCGGTCCCCTCGAGCCAGCGCTTCAGCGATTCGGGAGACTGCGCGGCGATGTCGACTCGACCGTGGCGGATCAGCCCGATGCGGGGGACATCGAAGTTGCTGAACTGGGGAACGCGGTAGAACGGCGAGTCCGAACCGGGCGATTCGAAGACCGCCGAACTGATGCCGTTGAATCGCAGCGTGTCGAGATCACGGGCGTACATGGCGATGCTGCGATTGCGCCCGGAGAGCGAACCGGTGCCGGGATCGGCGGCGGAGAATGCCAGGCCGCCGGCGAGCAGGAGCTCGTGACGGGCGAGGGCGAACTCTCCGGCGAACTGGTTGCGTCCGGTCGATCGCTGGGACGTGTCGAAGCGGTTGAAGACCGAGTTCGGCGCCTGGGCGGTCGGACCGGATCCGAAATCGCCGTCGGGGTACCAGAGGCGGCTGCGATAGAGATCCTCATCCGCGGGGTCCGCCTGATCGAAGTCGATGTCTTCGGGATCGGGGTTGTAGTTCGGATCGCGGGGCGGCTTGAGCGCGTGGCCGTAGTACACGCGGGCGACCGGAGTGAAGACGGATGTGAAGTCGCTTCCGGCCTCCTGCGCGGTCTGGAAGAGCGAGTTGCCGCCGGCTTCGGCGAGGAAAAGAACTTCATCAAGACGCGTGGAACGCGCGAGGGAGCCGGGATCGCCGGGCACCAGACCGTCGCGACGATCGGATTCGTCGTCCTCGGCGGTCAGATATATGTTCCGTACCAGACGCGAGCGGATGGCGAGGACGGTGTCCTCGGACCGCAGCGTGCCCATGCGATCGAAATCATCACGGATCTGCTTCTCCATCGCGCGGGCGAGGGCGTCGACTTCGGCGACGGCGGACCCGGTGTTCACGAGCCGCGACACATTGCCGAAGAGCTGGCCGATGCCGATGGAGAGCAGAACGACCACGCCGACTGCGACGAGCAGTTCAACGAGCGTGAAGGCGCTGCGGCTGGATGTGGTTGTGGCTCTCATCATGGACTGCTTTCCGGAGCGGGGGGAGGCCGGGATTGGCGATGGCTCAGTTGACATTGAAAATCCGCAGTTCTCTGGGTCTCAGCGACCACACGGATCCGTCGCGCGAGGTGACCTGCTCGCGGATGGTCCAAACATCCAGGTCGCGGGTCTGGTTGCGGAAGGGGAGCATGGATTTGCCGCCGGAGCGTGGCACACGGTTGATGTAGCTGCGGAAGGCGTTGCCGCTGGGAGCGCGGACCTGTCGCACGACGCGCACGGGGAGGTCGGCGCCAGCGATGCGGTTGGAATTGCCCTCGGGCTCGCCGGACACCAGCAGGACGGAGCCGGGCGCGAGCGCACGGATCTGCTCCTCGTTGTTGGCGAGGAAGTAGAACTGCTCGCGCTCCTCGTCGTAGGCGAGCGTGACGCCGCCGACCATTTGGAGCCCCCACTCGTCGCTGCCGGAGTCGGTGCCGAACGGTCCCGGTGCCTGGTTCTGGCGTTCGGTGAGGAGGAACCGCCCATCGCGGTCGGTGCCGCTGATGAAGTAGGTGAAGATGGCGATCTGGCTGTTGCCGCTCTCGAGCTTGCGGAAGAGCAGCGAATAGCCGACATCGGGACGCACACCCGCATCGAAATCGGGGTCGGCGATCTCCACCACGCGGTCCCGGATCGAAACGACCTCGGAGCTGCGGTACACCACACGGGGAACGATGACGCGCTGGAGATGGCGCTGGGTCTGGGGGTTGCCGGCATCGGGATCAACAAGCGCGTTGAAGTTGAACTCCTCTATCCGTGCGAGCGGCTCGGAATTGCCTCCGACCACTTCCTCCTGACGCTTCACGACGATGTACGGTTGATTGATCGTCGCGGGCAGCGCACCGGTCATCGTGAACAGCGCGTACTCGCCCTGAGGGGAGAAATTCGCGGTGGCCGGCCACTGCGGCGGACGGCTCTGGGAATAGTCGTAGTTGACATACACGAAGCGATGGGTGACCTCGCCCTGGTAGTTGTAATTCGGGTCGTTGGGCTGCACCTTGTCGTTGGTCACGACCTGGATCGACGCGGTCGATCGAGCGTCGAGGCGGCTGACCGGGAAGTTCCGGACCGAGGCGCTGGAGGTGTTGAAGATCTCGCCGTCCGGCCCCTGGCCATCCACGCGGTAGCGGCCACGGCCGAGGGCGCGCTGACGCCAGTCCTGTCCCTCGGGAAGATCAAAGAGGACCACGGGCTCGTTGCGCTCGAGGCGGAAATACGCCCTTTCGCGCTGCTGGATGTTGTTCGCGCCGGGGTTGATGGACAGGTTGCCTCGGATATCCGCGGGCACCGGCCACCACACGCCGCGATCGAGATCAGCGGGGTTCCCGCTGCCGGAGATGCCGTCGAAGAGCGTGCCTTCGATGGTGCCGAACCGGGGCGCAATGATGGCTTCGGCGTTCTTGGACACGATGACCGAGGCAGTCGTCTGCGAGGCGACACGCTGTTGCGACGCGGCACCCGCGAAGAGCGCGATGAGCCCGATGCTGCCCAGCGCGATCACGAAGGTCGCGATGAGCACTTCGATGAGCGTGAAGCCGCGACGGCGCGGCGGGAGCGGGTTGCGAAGGGTTACCTGAATCATGGGTTGGCCTTTCTGAGGACCTCGCCCGTGTACCGATTGAACGCGATGAGTTCGGCGTTGAAATCCACCCACAGACTGATTCGGCTGGCTTCTTCGTTGTCAGCCCGCGCGTACCAGTTGCTGTCGTTGGGGTTATTCGGGCCGGGCATAGGCAGAGAGCCGGTCCGCTCGGGGCGCACGAACCACGGGGCCTCGACACCGAGTTCCCGGCTCATGCGGTTGAGATCCACGACCGCGAGCTGATGGGCCGAGCGCAGCAGGATCTCCGGGTTCGGATCGAAGTTCTCACCGAGACCGGCTTCGGGATCGAAGCGGTCGATCGCATCGATCGGCTTGGGCGGATCGTTGGGATCGAAATTCTCGCGACGGTCGAGGGGGAGATCAATGAATTCGAGATACGCGTTCGGTGAGGCCAGTCCGCCCCCCACGGTGGTCGTGATGACCGCGCCGGTCTCGCTGAAACGGATCATGAACGAACTGGCGTGGCGCACCGCGTCACGGGCGTCGCCACGGGAAATGCCGTCGACATCCCAGATCTGATCGCGGCTGATCGTGTTCCGCACGAAGTGCAGGGGATCGTTGCGCGGAAACAGCCACGGCACGATCTCGTTGCCGTTGTCGTCGGTATACACCTCACCCGCGTACCAGTGCGAGGTGTCGCGATCGATGAGACTGCCGTTGTTCTCGCCCGGGGCCGTGGAGAACGAAAGCCCAAGGACCGCGACACCGACGGGCAGCTCAACCGGAGCCGAGCCCGCGGCGGGGCGAAACACCTGTGCGTACGCATGCCGGGGATCCTGCGTCACGAACTGGGTCAAGGCGCCGCCCTGACGGGAACTCGCCTCGACCACCTGCATGGTGCAGATCTGCGTTTCGGTGTCGAACAGGAACACCACCCCGGTAGGCAGCCCGCTTCGGATGGCCTGCGCGCGTGCGTTGGCCAATGTGGTGGACACGAGATTGATCGACGAGGCGTAGTTGTTGGATTCGATGATCCGGCTCGCCGCGGGCAGCAACAGCGTCGCCCCGATGATGATGATGATGATCACCACCAGCAGCTCGGTGAGGGTGAATCCGACGATGCGTCGGATCACTCCGGCTCGTTGTGAGGGGCGTGTGTTCATCGGAATTGCCCCGAACTCAGATTGGTGGGGTTGAATGAGTTGTCGATCTCACCGGGCACGACCGAGTAGATGTTGTCTTTGCGGTACTCGGCGAGTTTGCTGCGGAGCTCATCGTTGCTGAGACCATCGGTCCCCTGATCGGTCTGCACGCCGTAATGGCCATCGGGACCGGCGGACATGAAGTACGGACGGCCGCTGGGGCACTGCCCGAAAATCGCCTGCGCGAGCGGGTTGTCCGGGGTCACGAAGATGATCGGGTTGTCCCAGGCATCGGTCACCTGTGTCCGGAACACGCCGGTATTGATCTGCACCGTGGCGGCGAACTGGCTCGGGATACCGCCGAGAATCGAGTCGATGTTCTCGTAGCCCTCGGCGAGGAACAGGAAATACGCGGCGTTGGGCAGCCATGTGAATTGCTCGCCGCGGTAATTCGCGACTCCACCGAGGAAGGTCTGCCCGGTCTCCTGATTGATCACCGGGCTCTGTCCTCCGGCTGCGTTTCGCCAGAGAGAGTCGAGATAATTCTCGGTATCGACTCTGGGGAAGACGCGATTCTCGAGCTGGTACTCCTGCAGAGCGCGGTCGAGCGACGACAGAACGCCGTTGGTCTGGTTGATCTTCTGGCGCGTCACGACCTGCAGGCCGATGCCGAAGACCGCCGCGACGAGGACCACGATGACCGAGATGGTGATGAGCATCTCGATGAGCGTGAACGCTCTGGCTCTGGAGTTGGAGCGGTTCGCGTGATTCACTTGATGTACCTCAGGTTGGAACCGACCTGCTTGTCGAAGGATTGCTGCTCTGCCGGAGTCAGGCCGGAAAAGCCGCCCACGAGTTCTGGGACAAACCGGGTCGTCCCGTCGTCGTTGAAGAGCACATCGCCGAAGGGAGAGATATTCGTGTTCTGGACACCCGTATACGGGTTTTCGCCGTAGTAATCGTCCGGAGATTCACCAGCCGAGAGCAGGGCGTATTTCGCCGTTCGGAGTTCGTCGTCGAACGCGAGCTGCTCCGACAGGTTTGCCCCGCCTGCCTGGGCGAGGATGCTCTCGCTGCTGCGGAGTTCGAGCGGGATGCCATCGAGGGTCGGCACACGCTTGCCGTTGACGAGTCGATATCCCGTCCAGCCCGAGTAGTAGCGGATGGGGTTGCCCCAGACATCGTTGATCTTGTAGAGATTGCGGCCTTGATCGAGTTCGAGCAGCCCCTCCAAGGTCGCAATGTCCAGGTACGGCCCGTAGGTGCGACCGGTCAGTTCCGGTTCATGACGCATTGATCCATTGGGCGGCTGCACCTTCCACGCCCGCAGAGCGCCGGGCGCTTTGAAGCCGGGACCGGGAACGCCGTCGTGGAGCGGAGTGCTCGTGTTGGCGATGCCCAGGTCATCGGTCTCATCCGGATTCAGCGCGCCGATGCCCAGCAGGTAGACCGCGAGCGTGTACTCGCTGTTGTAGCGTGCCTGGCGAAAGTAATCGCCGATATCCGAGGGGTTCCCGCCGGACTGCGCGAAGGTCTGGGGGGTCACCAGGCCGGTCCGCGTCGGCGCGTTGTCCGGAGAGACAAGGTTTGGCGTGACCAGCGGCGGCACATACCGGAAGTCGGTCTCGAACGCGTCGATCGCGCTGCTGATCGACTGGAGCTGAGCCACGGTCTTGGAGCGACGGGCCGATTCCACGGCACCGCCCAGAGCGACCACCAGGATCGAAACAAGCAACGCAATGACCACGAACACCACCATCAGTTCGATCAGCGTGAAGCCGCGTGCGGGCGTTCTGTTTGTTCTTGAGCGTTCGTGCATGGAAGTGTCCTGAGCGATTGGTTCTGGTTGCGACGCGTCGTGGCGTTCAGCCCTGCAGGCCGTCGATCATCGAGATCAGGGGGAGGAACATGGCGACGACGATCGTTCCGACGATGCCGCCGAGCACGATGACCATGATGGGCTCGAGCAGCGACACGAGCGACGCGACGGCGGTGTCGACCTCCTCGTCGTAGTTGTCGGCGATCTTCATGAGCATGGTGTCCATGTCGCCGGTTTCCTCGCCGACATCGATCATGTTCACGACGATGGCATCGCAAACCTTCGACTCACGCAGCGGCTGGGCAAAGGTCTCGCCTTCTCGGATCGAGTCGTGCACCTCGCCGAGCGCCTTCTCGAAAACATAGTTGCCGCAGGTCTCCTTGGTGATCGTGACCGCTTCAAGAATCGGAACACCCGCGGCGATCAGGGTGCCGAGCGTACGGGTGAAGCGGGCGATGACCGTCTTGCGAACGAGGCCCCCGAGGATCGGGATGTAGAGCGTGACCGTGTCGAGCAGGGCTTTGCCCGGCTTGACTGAGCGAACCAGTTTGTAGAGAACCGGAACGAGGATCAGACCGCCGATGACATACACCGCGCCGGGAACGAGCATCGCTCCCTCCGTCGGGTAATTGCCGGCCATCCAGCGTGAGGTATCCGTGAGGAAGATGGTCAGTTTGGGCAGTGCGACATCGAAGTCGGCGAACACCGATTCGAACTGGGGGATGATGTAGATCATGATGCCGACGACGATCAGGATCGCGACCGTGATGACCGCGATCGGGTAGACCATCGCGCCGATGATCTGCCGCTTGAGGCGCTGGCTCTTCTCCATGAACTCCGCGAGGCGCTGGAGGATGACATCCAGAACGCCGCCGACCTCGCCCGCCGCGACCATCTTGGTGTAGAGCAGGTTGAACGCCTTGGGCTGGTTGGCCATGGCTTCAGAGAGCGAGGAGCCACCCTCCACATCCTCGACAACACCCTGGAGCGTGCCCTTGAGCAGACCCGGCTTCTGCTGCTGCTCGAGAATCTGAAGCGAACGCAGCAGCGGCAGGCCCGCGTCCTGCAGGGTCGAGAGCTGGCGGGTAAAGGTGGTGAGCTGCTTGCCCTTGACCTTCGCGAACGGGAGCACGATCCCCCCGCCGCCGCCGGACTTCTTCTGCATGCTCGCCTTGTCGGAGGCATCGGCAGCGCCTTTACCCTTCTTGGCCTTCTGCTCGCGGACGGAAGTCGGGAAATAGCCCTGCAGCTTGATGCGCTGGATGGCTTCCTCGGAGTTCGCCGCCTCGATGGTGCCCTTCTGCTGTTTGCCGGACTTATCGAGTGCCTGGTATGCAAATGATGGCATGGTGCCGCTCCACGGTGGGCTGCCGGAAGCGGAATGCTCCCGACGGAGAACAGATCTGAATGACGCGCCGATCGGCGCGGATGAATGCGTACAAGTGGTCTATCAGTCGTCGAGAGCGGTCTCTCGCACGACCTCGTCGATGGTGGTCAATCCGTCATAAATGGCAAGAAGCCCGGACTCGCGGAGGGAACGCATGCCACGCTTGCGGGCTTCCTCGCGGAGCACCGCGGTCGAGGCCTCCTTCATGATCAGGTCGCGGATCCCGTCGTCCATGATCATGATTTCGAAAAGCGCCAAGCGTCCCTTGTAACCCGAGCCGTGGCACACATCGCAGCCGCGGCCGCGATAGAACTGCCGTCCCTCGATGTCCTGCGGGCGGAGCTGGAGTTCCATGAGCTGCTCCTCGGTCGGGGTGTACCCCTCCTTGCACTTGGAGCAGATGGTGCGAACCAGACGCTGGGCGATGATCGATTCGATCGTCGCGGTCAGGAGGAACGCCTCCAGCCCGAGGTCGAGAAGACGAACGATCGAACTCGGGGCGTCGTTGGTGTGCAGGGTGCTGAAGACAAGGTGGCCCGTCAGTGAGGCCTGCACGGCGATCTGAGCGGTTTCAAGGTCGCGGATCTCACCGACGAGGATGACATCGGGGTCCTGTCGCAGGAAGGAGCGCAGGCAGGCCGCGAACGTGAGGCCGACTTCCGTATTGATCTGACACTGCAGCAGCCCGTCGATGTCGTATTCGACCGGGTCCTCGGCGGTAAGAATCTTTTCGTCGGTGCCGTTGCGCTCCTGCAACGCGGCGTACAGCGTCGTGGTCTTGCCCGACCCCGTCGGTCCGGTGACGATCACGATGCCGTTGGGCTTGTGGATCATCTGGTTGACGACTTCGTAATCGTCCGGACGCAGACCGATCCGGTCGAGACTCAACTCGACATTCGAGCGGTCGAGCACACGCATCACGACGCTCTCGCCGTGCATGGTGGGGAGCACCGAGACGCGAAGGTCGACGGGCACGCCTCCGACCGTCAACTCGATGCGACCGTCCTGGGGGAGTCGGCGTTCGGCGATGTCGAGGTTCGCCATGACCTTGACTCGGGATGTGATCGCCGGGCCAAGGTACGCCGGGGGCGGCACCATTTCGTACAGCACACCGTCGATGCGATAGCGCATCTTGAACTCGTCCTCGAACGGCTCAAAGTGGATGTCGGACGCCCGGTCCTTGATCGCCTGCAGGAGGACGAGGTTCATCAGTTTGATGACCTTGTTGTCCTCCGAGGCATCGAGCACCGCCTCCAGATCGATGGACTGACCCGCACCGGGCCGGTTGGAGAGATTCGCCAGTCCGGAGTCCGAGCCGATCTCGCCGACCACATCCGCGATCGAGGACTTCACCGAGGCGTAGTGCTCCTTGAGCTTCTCATCGACCTGCTCGGGAGGAGCAACAAAGGCCTCCACCTTGAAGCCCATCAGCAGACGCAGGTCGTCGACCGCTCGGAAGTTATCCGGACTCTTCACGACCACCTTGAGCTTGCGCCGCGCCTTGTCGTATTCGACCGGCACACACTGGTAGGCCATCGCCGTCTCAGCGGGGATGGCATCCAGAGTTTCCTTATCAATGGTGAGCTTGCCCACCTCGATGAAACCCATGCCCGCCTGACCGGCCAGGGCTTCGAGCACATCACGCTCGGTGACCAAACCCATCTCGACGAGAATTTCACCCAGCAACTTGCGGGATTTGGGATCCATCTGGCGCTGTTTGGCAAGGGCTTCGTGCACCTGCTCACGGGTGACCTTGCCGAGCTTGGTCAGCACTCGCCCGATCTTGCGTTTCTTCAGTTCTTCAGGACTGATTGGCGGCACTCGAAACCTCCCTGCTGACTCGCGCCAGCATCGTTGACTACATATTCACTCAAAAAGACGCGCAAGATCCTGAAAACAAAGCGATTACAGGATAGTTTTAGTTTCAGACATCGTGTATTCAAGTCGATTCAGGCAGATGAAGCCGCTGCGATTCCATTGCTGGGCTTGAAATCCGAGCGACATGAATCGACTAATAACCCTTGAAAAGGAATGCGACACTGCTTATTCAGGCCGATTAATCAGTGTCGGTTTGAGACTCATCGGCCACATCAAGCTCGGGACGACCCACAGTGCGGCCGAGGCGATGGACTCGGTCAGCAAGCTCCGCCCCATTCTTCGCCTTGTCTACCATCTCATCTGCCGCGATCATCCCCTTGGTGTACAGCGACCAGAGGTGCTCATCGAGCAACTGCATTCCGTACTTTTTCCCAGTCTGGATAGCGGAATCGATGCGGAAGGACTTGTTGTCGCGGATGAGGTTGGCGATGGCGGGGGTAATCACCAGCATTTCATAGGCAGCCACCATGCCCTTCACATCCACCCGGCCCAGCAGCACTTGGCTGAGGACGCAGATCAGCGAGGTCGAGATCTGGACGCGGATCTGGTTCTGCTGGCTGACCGGGAACGCGTCAACCACGCGGTCGATGGTCTTCGCGGCACCGGTTGTGTGGAGCGTTCCGAACACCAAGTGGCCGGTTTCCGCGGCACGGATCGCCGCCTCGATGGTTTCGAGGTCGCGCATTTCGCCGACGAGGATGCAGTCGGGGTCCTGACGGAGCGCTCGGCGAAGGGCCTCGGCGAAGGTCGGCACATCGGTCCCGACCTCACGCTGGTTCACGATCGACTTCTTGTGATAGTGGTAGTACTCGATGGGGTCTTCCATCGTGACCAGGTGGCGCTCGAGATTCGTGTTGATGTAATCGAGCATCGTCGCCAGCGAAGTCGTCTTGCCCGAGCCGGTCGGACCGGTGACGAGGAACAGACCACGCGGACGCCGGATCAGATCCTTCACCTGGTCCGGCAGGCCGATCTGATCGAAGGTCAGCAGCTTGTTGGGAATCAGGCGGCAGACGATGGAAATGTCCCCACGCTGACGGAAGACCGACACACGGAAGCGAGCGGCCTTGCCGTAGGCGAAGCCGAAGTCGCTGCCCCCTACTTCCTGCAGTTCCTGCTGGTTCCGCTCGGGCGTGATCGCCTTCATGAGCGTGACCATGTCGTCAGACTCGAGCACCTTGGTGTCAAGGTTCTTGAGTCCACCGTGCAGGCGGAGGGTTGGCTTTCTCCCCACGCTGAGGTGGAGGTCAGAAGCGTTGAGCTTGATCACGGTGTCGAGCAGGCGATCGATCTGCATCGTGGACATGTCGGGTATTCCTTGGTTCTATCCGTTCGCCGCGGCTGGCCACGGACGACTGTGAGCGTTGAGAGCGGCACACCGGGGACTTCGCCGGTGCGGTTCCGGGCGGGTTCAGACTGTGGCGAGTTCCTCCTCGGCCATCTGCACACCCTCGACCTGAGCGATGCGCGCGATTTCGGCCGGCGTGGTGATGCCGTTGAGAACCTTGATCTTTCCGTCGCCGAGGAGCGGGCGCATGCCTGACGCGATCGCGGCCTTGCGGATCACCGATGAGGGCGAAACCTTGAAGGTCAGGTCGCGGATCTCCGCGTTCATGGTCATGAGCTCGTAGATGCCCTGTCGCCCGCGGTAACCCGTTCCGCCGCAGTGATCACAGCCGACGGCCTTGTAGATGGTGTGGTTCTGGCGATCCTCTTCGGTGATCCCGGTGAGGCGGAGGAATTTGCGGTCCGGGTTGTCGTCGGGCTTCCGGCACTTGGTGCAGATCTTTCGGATCAGGCGCTGGGCGAGCACCGCCTGGATCGATGACGAAACAAGGAACGGCTTGACACCCATGTCGATCAGACGAGTCATCGCCGATGGGGCATCGTTGGTGTGGAGCGTGCTGAACACGAGGTGGCCGGTCAGCGCCGCCTGGATCGCGACTTCGGCAACCTCACGGTCACGGATTTCACCCACGAGGATGATGTTGGGGGCCTGGCGAAGCATGGCCCGGAGCACCTTCGCGAAGGTCAGGCCGATGCCCTCTCGGACCTGGCACTGGTTGATGCCCGTGAACGCGTACTCAATCGGGTCTTCGGCGGTGATGATCTTCTT
>CBFGVX010000030.1:0-32523 GCA_965652425.1 uncultured bacterium
CCCTCGCCAGCGCGGGCCGCCCGCTGAGTCCCCAGGAACTGCTGGGAATCGCTCAGGATGAGGTGCCGAAGCTCGGCATGGCGACGGTGTACCGGACGCTGAGTCTCCTGGTGGACGAGGGTGAGGCGGTGGCGGTGGAACTGCCCGGCGAACCCCCCCGCTACGAGCACCACACCGCTGCTGAGCACCACCACCATCATTTCCGCTGCGATGTCTGCGCTAAAGTCTTCGATGTCGAGGGCTGCCCCGGGAACATGAAGGGGATGCTGCCGCCGGGGTTCTCGCTGCGGGCGCACCACATCACGCTTTTCGGCACCTGCGATGAATGCGCGAAGAAGGCGGGCTGAGGGGCGGCGGGGAGCGGGTTCGGATACCATGTGCGGCCCGGCCAGATGTGGCCCCTGATTCCTATTTCGCCAGAGGATTATCGCCGTGAAAGCTGTTGATCTCCGCCCCGGTATCGCCGTGAATCTGGACGGTCGCCTGCTGGTCGTGACGAAGTACGACCATGTGAAGCCCGGCAAGGGTCCGGCGTACGCCCAGGTCAAGATGAAGGATGTCAAGCAGGGCGGCTACATCGAGAAGCGGTTCGGTTCCTCTGACACCGTCGAAGCAACCACGCTCGATCGGCGGACCTGCGAGTACCTGTACGAGGACGCTGACGGCTACATCTTCATGGACTCGGAGTCCTTCGATCAGTTCACGCTGGACCGGGACACGGCGGGCGATTCGATGCTGTTCCTCCGCCCGAACGGCACCTGCACGGTGCTGTTCCACGGCGAGACGCCGCTGCTGATCGAACTGCCGGGCTCGGTGGACCTGATCGTGCAGGACTGCGAGCCGGGCGTGAAGGGCGCGACGGTGACGAATGTGCAGAAGGAAGCGGTGATGGAGACCGGCCTGAAGACCCGCGTGCCGGACTTCATCACGGTGGGCGAGACACTGCGTATCAACACGACCGATGGGAGCTATATCTCGCGGGCCAAGGAATGAGTTCGAGGATGGACGGGCAGGATGCCCGTCCCACCGGAGAAGCTTATTGGACGAGGCGAGAGTCGGGATTTCTGAAACTGCGGCGCCCTGCTCTGCGAATAAGAGGGTGTCGGGGGTGCGTTTGACTTCAGAGCGTGACCCGGTCGATAGACAACCGGTCGAGACGATCCGGTGAAAGGGGGTCGGGCATGGCAGACGCAACTATTGACAGGATCAACCCCGCGGATCTGGACACGATCACGCACCTGTACAACAGCATCTTCCGTCCCGAGCGCGATCAGGAGTGGATCGCGCGCCACCTGCAGAGCCGGCGTAATGTGCTGGTGCAGGTCGCGCGGATCGACAACGATGCGGTCGGTTTCTACATCGGCATGGAACTGCGCCCGACGACGCATCAGGGATGGATCGTCGGCGTGGTTCCCGAGATGCGTCGCAGTGGTATCGGAACGCAGCTTCTGGTCGCCGCGGCGGACTGGGCGAAAACCGAAGGGTATCGCTCGATCCGCTTCGAGGTGCCGAACACGGTGCGCTCGGTGCTGCAGTTCTCGATCGCCGAGGGCTACGACATCACTGGCGTGCGCTATGACCACGACCTGGCGACGAATCTGGTGATCTTCGAGCGCGTGCTCGGAGATGGCGGGTACGAGGGGTAAGGCGCACGGGTTGCCCTTCGGGTCAACCCGTGGCACCCACATTTAGTTTAGAACCCGCTCAGGGCTTTCTCAATCCGGTCGAGCACGGCTTCGAGGTCGGCGAGAGCGTCGGTGAGGTTGCGCGAGTCGCCGACTTCGAGTTCGTAGCGGACTCCGGGCAAAGCCCACGATGAGTAGCCGGAAGTCGCATCCGGTGCGACGAAGCGGTTGCTGAGCCAGGCTCGCTCGCGCAGGCCGGATGGCGGTGTCCACGCGAGATCGGTCCAGCGGGTTTGGGCGTTGACGCGGCGCGGATCGAGGACGCCGTTTTCCAATGTGGCGATGAGACGGTTGGCTCGGTTTTCCAGACGACGGCTGACCGCTGCGAAGCGCTCTTGAAGTGCCTCGGCCTGACCGAGCGGACGATCGGGAAGGCGGTCTTTGAGTCCGTCGAGCGCGGTGGAGGCCTCGTCGATTACGCGGTTCGGCTGCGCGGGCAACAGATCGGCGTTGGCGAGGCGAGCGCCGACGATGCCGGCCATGCGCGAGACCATCAGCGCGGGCTCGTAGTCCTCGCCGACGATCTTGCGGTACCAGGTGACGGTGTCGTAGAGGGAGTGATAGGAAACGCCAGGAGAGCCGGAGGCACCGATGGAGATCGAGGGGACGCCGGCGTGGCAGAGGAAGCCGACATGGTCGGACCCGCCACCGAGCGTGCCGATGCGCGGCTCGGTGGCTTCTCGTCCGGAGCGGCCGAGCCAGATCTCGTGGACCATGGTCTGCGGATCGCGGGCCTGCGGCACGACCTTGGACGCGTCGGCGATCATGCCCTTGAAGCCGGGCCAACTCGAAGCGTTCAAGTACGGGCCCATCGCGGACATGTCGAGGTTGATGTACGTCACGCAGCCCGCGGCGGAGCCCGGCTCGCCACGGAGCGTGTCGAGGTTGGCCTCGACCCATTCCGATGAACCGATGATGCCGTACTCCTCAGCGCCCCACGCGCCGAAGACGATTGTGCGTTGCGGTCGCCAGCCGTTCTGGGCCATCTCGCCCATGACGCGCGCGAGGTCCATCACGCAGATGAGACCGGCGAGCGGGTCGGATGCGCCGTGTCCCCATGCGTCGTGGTGACCCCCGATGACGATGAACTCGTCGGGCCAGCGTTCGCCCTCGATGCGTCCGAGGACATTGGCCGTCTTCATCAGGTCTCGGTTCTGTTGCACCTCGAGCTTCACACGCAGATCCGTGCCGCCGGTGAGGCGGTAAGGAACATCACATCCCCCCTGCCACTGCTCGGACGGAACCTCATCGCCGGTCATGCGCTTGAGGATCTCTTCAGCGGCCCCGTAGCCGATGGGCTGGACGGGGATGCGGGGCAGCGCCACTTGCTCGGGGTCGAGGCGCTGCTCCGGATCGAGATCGGGCGTCGCGGCGACGAACGGCGTAAGCGGGTCGCCGAAGTAATCCAGTGTGAGGATGGAGCCCCGCTGGATGTAGTGCTCGTTGGCGAAGCCGCCCTCGGGATAGACCGGGCCGCGCCGGAAGCCGGAGTCGCCGGGGTCGGTGTACATGATGAGGCCCGCCGCACCGGCTTCCTCGGCGTACTTGGCCTTGTAGCCCCGGTAGTTGCCGCCGTAGCGGGCAATGACGATCTTGCCCTCGCTGGAGATACCGAGTTCGGCGAGTTTGGCGAAGTCTTCCTTGCGCCCGTAGTTGGCGTAGACGATCTCGCCTTCGACCGTGCCCGAGGCGGAATAGGCGTTCCAGCCGAGGGCGATCTCCTGTCGGCGGGTGAACCAGTCCTCTTCGATCTCCGGCTCGGTCACAGCCAGTTCGAGGGGCTCGTTCAGGTCGGGGGCACTGGTGATGGCCAGAGCAGCGCTGACCGGCTCGGACAGGTAGACCTCGAGTTCCTGGATCTCGACTTCAAGCCCGAAACGCTCGAACTGCCGGGCGATGATCTCGATGACGCGGCGGTCTCCGGGCGTCCCTGCTCGGTGCGGGTGCGAGCCGAGCAGGTCGTGCCAGCGGCGGAGGGATTCGGGGCTCAGACGCTCGATGAGCATGTCCTCGTACTGCATCTGCCGCTCGCGATGGTCCGAGGCGAAGTACTGGAGGCCGTCGCGGGCCTCTTGTGTCGGTGGTGCCTCCTGTGCGGCGATCGCCAGCAGCGGAGCGGCGAGAAACGAGAGAGAAACGAGTCGAATCATGGGTGGGTCCTTCCAGAGGCCAGCATAGCTGTGCGGCGGGATGGCAGTCAGCGGTATGATCCCGATCCCCCACTGCCATTCTCCCGAACGCCTCACAGGAAGGCCCGACGATGCTGCGAGTCAACCCGTTCCAAGCCCTTCGCCCGACACCTGAACTCGCGTCAGAGGTCGCCTCCGTTCCCTACGATGTCTGCGACCGCGAGGAGGCGGTGAAGTTGGCCGAGGGTAAGCCCCGCTCTTTCCTGCATGTGGTTCGGCCGGATATCGATCTGCCCGCGGAGTGCGATCCGTACGCGGATGTGATCTACGAGACCGCGCGGAAGAATTTCCACAAGCTGATCGACGACGGCGTGCTGATCCGCGAGGGGGAGCCGCGGCTGTACCTGTACCGCCAGGAGATGACGCTGGCCCCTGAGCTCGGAGGCCGGGTGCTCGCCCAGACCGGCGTGGTCGGGTGCTGCCACATCGACGACTACAACGCCGACATCATCAAGAAGCACGAGAAGACCCGACAGGACAAAGAAGACGACCGGACGCGCCATGTGCTGACGCTCAACGCGAACGCCGGTCCGGTGTTCCTGCTGCACAAGAACGACCAGACGATTCAGTCGCTGATCGACGAGGGCGTGAAGCGCGAGCCGCTGTACGACTTCACCGCCGTCGACGGCGTGCGCCACACCGTGTGGGTGATCGAGGATTCGGCGCCGTATGTCGAGGCGTATCGCAAACTCAAGGCGGCGTATGTGGCCGACGGGCACCACCGCTCTGCCTCGGCCGCTCGCGCCGGCGCGGAGCGAAGGAAGGCGAACCCGAACCACACGGGCGACGAGGAGTACAACTGGTTCCTCAGCGTGCTGTTCCCGGCGGACGAGCTGAACATCCTGCCCTACAACCGCTATGTGAAGGACCTGAACGGCCTGACGCCGGAGCAGCTCATCAACAAGATCAGCGCGATCGGGCAGGTGGAGAAGGACATCGACCCCCAGCCGCGCACGACGGGCTGCTTCGGGATGTACCTGGACGGTCAGTGGTACTCGATCACGCTGCCCGCGCAGTCGATCCCGAGCGCCGCCGAGGACCCGATCGGCAACCTCGACTATGTGCTGCTCTACGACCGGATCCTCGCGCCGATGCTGGGCATCGGGGATATCCGAACCGACAAGCGGATCGACTTTGTGGGCGGTATCCGCGGCACGAAGGAGCTGGAGCGGCGGGTGAACCAGAAGGGCGGGGTGGCGTTCGCGATGCACCCCGTGACGATCCGGCAGCTCACCGCGGTCGCGGACGCAGGCGAGATCATGCCGCCCAAGAGCACCTGGTTCGAGCCGAAGCTGCGCAGCGGTCTGCTGGTGCATACCCTTGACTGATCGGAAGCCAGACACCGAATGATCCACACCCTCGCCGATCTCAACGGGCGTATCAATGCGCTGCTCGAATGGCCGTACACGGGCCATGTGGTGAGCACGATCGTGCTGATACTCAGCGTCGTGATTCTTCGGTCAATCATCATCCGTTCGATCGCCGGAGCCGGACAGCTTCACGGCGACCAGAGGCGCCGGATCATGGTCAGCGTGCGCAACGCGCTGCTGGTCGTGCTTATTGTCGGGCTGGTGATGATCTGGGGGGCGGAACTGAGGGTCGCCGCGCTCTCGGCCTTCGCGATCGCCGCGGCGATCGTGATCGCCACCAAGGAACTCATCATGTGCATCAGCGGCTCGTTCCTCCGCACGGGCTCTCACGCCTTCAAGGTCGGGGACCGGATAGAAGTCGGGGGTATACGGGGCGATGTGTTCGACACCACCCTGCTTACCACGACGCTTTTCGAAGTCGGACCGGGTCCCAATGCGCATCAGTCGACCGGACGCACGGTGCAAATCCCCAACAGCATATTCCTGTCACAGTCGGTCATCAACGAAACCGCGACCGACGATTTCGTGCTTCATTCGCTGGTTATCCCGCTCAAATTCACAGACGATCTCGCCGGTTGCGAGCGCGCTCTGATCAACGCGGCCCGCGCCGAGTGCGATTCATTCATGGCCAGCGCGAAATCACACATGGAGCAGATCGGAAAGGCCCAAGGCATCGACGCACTGTCCGTTGAGCCCAGGGTCTCCATCCATCTGCCTGAACCGGAACGCGTGAACCTGATGCTGCGGTTCCCGGCTCCCACCAGGCGGAAGGGGCGTATCGAACAGGCCATCCTCAGGCGCTACATCATGACCAGGCCCAAGCCCGAAACCCAGAAGAACCCGCCGACGCCAGAAGCGCCCAGCGCGGAAGCGAAATGAACCGTCACCTGCTGATCGATCTTGCGGACGATGCGCTCGATCGGCTGGACCGCATGCAACGCTGGTGGCAACGCCAGTCCCCTCATCCGGCGCTGTCGCAGTTCCTGATCACCCTCGTGATTCTCACCGCCGCTGCCGGCACCTACGCCGGCACGGACGCGACGATGCGAGTCACGATCGGGATGTCCGTTTGCGTTTTCATCGGTTGGCTCTGCGCCATGCTGGGATGTGTTCGCACAGTCGGATCCGTCTTGCCGCAACCCAGCACAACCGAGGGAGACGACGCGACCGTCGACATCGATCCGGACGCACTCTCGCTGAGAAGACGCCTGCGCCTGTGGTCGGCGTGTTTCTGGTGGCTGCAGTTGCCGTGGATGCTCGTTGTCGCGGTACGAGCGGTGCTGATCGCGATCGCGCTGATCGGCGGGTCGCCCACCAGCCGGGTCGGGCTGGGATGCACACTGGTCCCGATCTGGGCGGTTTCAGTTCCGGTCGGCCTCGGGTTGTGGCAGAGACACTTCCGAAGACTCAGCAGGGCTTCGGGAAGCCGCACCGAGGACGACCTGGACGGCCGGGTCTGGTGGTTCGGAGCGGGAGCCATCGGCGTGAGTTTCGTATGGGCCGGGCTGCTGATCATCTGACCGCTCCGCCCGACCCGGCGCGGTACACTCCCCGCCCTACTTCCTTTCCCATACCCCTCGGAGGATCACCGTGAAGGTTCTCATCGCTGATAAATTCCAGAAGTCCGGCATCGACGCCCTCAAATCCATGGGGTGCGCGGTCGTCTCACTCTCCGACATCAACGCCGATCAGGTCGCCGATGCGGTCGTCGAGCACGATCCGGATGTCCTCGTGGTCCGTTCGACCAAGGTCTTCGCCGAGGTATTCAAGAAGGCCAACAAGCTCGCGCTGGTCGTTCGAGCGGGCGCGGGCTACGACAACATCGACACCGACGCCGCCAGCGCAGCGGGCATCTCTGTTGCAAACTGCCCGGGAAAGAACGCCATCGCGGTCGCCGAACTCACCTGGGGCCTGATCCTCGCGGCGGACCGGAGCATCGCCGATCAGACCGCCGACCTGCGCGCAGGCAAGTGGGACAAAAAGGGCTGGGCCAAGAAGGGCCTCGGCCTGTACGGGCGAACGCTCGGTGTCATCGGCACCGGCAACATCGGACGCGAGGTGATCAAGCGCGCTCACTCGTTCGGCATGCCGGTCGTCGCATGGTCCCGCTCGCTGGACAACGCAACCGCTAAATCCCTCGGCGTGACCCGCGCGGACAGCCCTATCGAAGTCGCGAAGCAGGCCGATGTGGTCTCGCTGCATGTCGCGGCGACCGCCGACACCAACAACCTCGTTGACGCAGCGTTCCTTGACGCGATGAAGCCCGGCTCGACGCTTGTCAACACGGCGCGTGGAGGCGTGGTCGATCAGGCGGCCCTACTCAAAGCCATGCAGGAAAAGGGCATCCGTGCGGCGGTCGATGTCTACGCCAACCAGCCCAGCCCCAACGACACGACCAGCGACATCGATCTGGCCAAGGCCGACCCGAACAAGATCATCTTCGTCGGCACCCACCACTGCGGGGCCTCGACCGAGCAGGCCCAGGAAGCGATCGCCGAGGAAACCGTCCGGATCATCAAGGTCTACCGCGACACAGGCGATATCCCCAATGTGGTCAACCGGGCCTCCAAGTCCGCCGCGACTCGCCTGCTGGTGGTCCGCCACCTCAACAAACCGGGCGTTCTGGCCCATGTGATCGGTCGGATCGGCGAAGCGAAGCTGAACATCGAGGAAATGGAAAATGTGATCTACGAGTCGGCCAAGGCCGCCTGCGCCAAGATCCAACTCGATGCCGAGCCCGACCAGGCCACAATGGAAAAGATCCGCACGGGCAACGAGCATGTCCTGAGCGTGGATTTGACCATCATCGAGCAGGCCTGAAGCCGTACAATGTGCTTTGAGGACCCGGGACCACCGCGGTCCCTCCTGTCTTTCTGCTCCCAGAGCGAATGTTCACCATCACCCGGATCGAATCCGCGGAGGTACTTGAGATGTCCGATCGTGCCTACAACTTTTCAGCCGGTCCCGGCGCGCTGCCCGAACCCGTCATCAAGCAGGCCCAGAAGGACCTGTGGGATTTCCAGGGATCGGGCATGGGTGTCTGTGAGCTTTCCCATCGCGGCCCGGAGTTCGACCAGATCCTCGCCGAGGCGCTGGCCGACTGCCGCGAGGTCGGCTCCATCCCCGACACGCACCATATCCTGTTCCTCCAGGGCGGCGCGACCACCCAGGCCGACATGGTGCCGATGAATTTCCTCCACGAAGGTCTGACCGCGGACTACCTCGAAACCGGCAAGTGGGCCGAGGACGCGATCAAGGAAGCCGGCTATTACGCAAAGATCAACGGCGGCACGGTGCATATCGCCGGCTCGACCAAAGCCGAGAACTACCGTCGCCTGCCCGCCGAGAGCGAGTGCAAGTACACCCCGAACGCGGCGTACCTGCTCTATGTCTCCAACAACACGATCTTCGGATCGCAGTACAACCGCATCCCCCAGACCAAGTCGCCGATCGTCTGCGACATGTCCTCGGACATGTTCTCCCGCCCGATCGATTGGTCACACTTCGACATGGTCTACGCCGGTGCCCAGAAGAACCTCGGTCCCTCCGGGCAGGCGCTCGTCGTCATCAAGGACGAGTTCATGCAGAAGGCCCCGAAGAACCGCGTGGGCCGGATGCACGACTACCGCATCCACGCCGACAAGGAAAGCCGCTTCAACACCCCGAACACCTTCGCGATCTACCTCATGGGCCAGACTTTCAAGTGGATCAAGCGCGAATTCGGGTCGCTCGAGCAGGTCGACCAGTACAACCGTGAGAAGGCAGCGATCCTGTACGACGCGATCGATAACTCCAGCTTCTTTGAAGCCCATGTCACCGAGATGGAAGCCCGCTCGCTGATGAACATCACCTTCAAGACGCCCAGCGAGGAACTCGACGAGGAATTCCTCAAGCAGGCCGCCGAGCATCGCCTGCTCACCCTGGCCGGACACCGCCAGATCGGTGGCATGCGGGCCAGCATCTACAACGCCTTCCCCATCGAGGGATGCCGCAAACTGGCCGAGTTCATGAAGAGCTTTGAGAGCAGGCACAAGACGCAGGTGGCCGGCGCCTCCGCCTGACACGGACCTCTATCAGCAGAATCACCCACCCTTCCTCCGGGGAGGGTTTTTTTATGCGCCGCCGCCGGAGCGACCGTATCTTGGAGCCAGATGCCGGACACAACGACCCCATCCCATCGCGATACGCCTGCCCCCCACCGCAGACTCCAGAACCTGTACACGATCCTCTTTCTGGTGCTCGGAGCAGCGCTCTGCGGAGCGGAAATCGCTCGCCAGACCGCGCTGCGCGAGCAAGCCGTGCTCGTCGATTACGCCGATTCACTCCGCGAGCAGGGACGCCGCGCTGACAGTCTGCTCTCCGATGCGTTGACCCTTGCCTGGCGGTTCGACGAAGTCCTGCCGGGGATCATGATCTCCCGGCTCAAGGAGAACATTGTCACACTGCGATCGCACCACGGCACGATCCTCGACATGATCCAGATCGAGGACGACCTCGATCGGGACATGACCGAACCGGTCCAGCGGCTGACACCCACGCTCGATGAAATCGAGTCGATCGTGTCCACCACGCACCCGATCCAGATCGCGGTGCAGATCGCGCCTCTGATCTCCGAATACCGTTCTGGCCTTCAGGAGGCATCCGCACAGGCATCCGAGGATACGCGCTCGAACACACGCAGCGTTTCGGTGTTCTCTTTGAGTCTGTTCGGAGTGATCGCCGGCCTCCTGCTGATGGAGGCGCTGTTTCTCATCATCCCCACGACCCGCAAGCTCCAGCGCCAATGGCAGCAGATGGCTACTCAGGAGCGGCAGGCAGCCCGGCTCTCCGACAAATTCAAGGGGCTTATCGAGAGCACCTCGCGCATCGAGGGGCTCGATCAGGGCGATGACGGCACCCGAATCGTGCTCGACCGTATCGACCGCAACCACGAACCGGTTGTCTTCGATTTCACGCAGCTGCGCGCAGTTCAGGCCAGTCTCCAGCTCTTCGAAGCGGCGGTCACCAACAGCAAGGACGGCGTGGTCATCGTCGAACACACCGACGAGCCGCGAATCGTCTACTGCAACGACGCGATGCTCGCATTGACCGGTCGATCACGGGATCAGCTCCACGGCTCAAACCCTCTGGACCTGCATTCCAAGGCGGACGCAGACCGACTGTCCCTGCAGCGATCCATAGAACGCTTTGAACCCCAAAGCGCGATGACCGAGCAGCACCGACCCGACGGAACCGTGTACATCACCGAACTCGATTGCGTACCGGTCGCCATTCCCGGGCAGGACCCGAACCATTGCGTGCTTGTCTACAGAGACATCACCGCCAGGCAGCAAGCGCTCACAGCACTCGAGGAATCGAAAGAGAGATTCGAGCAGATCGGCAAGGTATCCCTCGACGGCATCTACGACCTCAATCTCACGACCGGTGTCTGCTGGCGAAACGAGCCGCTGGTACGCAATTTCGGTCGATCCGAGGACAGCGAGGACTTCTTCGACTGGCTGCGCGACCGGATACACCCGGACAACGCGGATCAACTGATTCAATCGATGAAAGACTTCATCCGATCCGAGCGGAGCTCGTGGCAGGCCGAGTACCGTCAGATGCGAACCGACGGCACATGGGCCAGAGTGATCGATCGAGCCATGCTGCTGCGCGACCCGAACGGACGGGTGGTCCGCCTGGTCGGATCCCTTCAGGACATCACGGAGCAGCGCGAGCGTGAGTGGGAACTGCTTCAGAGCGAGAGCCGTCTGCGTGAGATCCTTAACGATCAGACCGAGCTGGTCTGCCGGTACGACAAGTCGGGCATACTCACCTTCGTCAACCACGCGTACGCCGAATACTTCCAGCGCCCGATCGAGAGCCTGCTGGGAACCCCCTACCTCGAACTGCTGCCCGAGTCGGAGTGGGAGGAGGCCGCCAGAGCCCTGCGTGAGCTGACTCCACAGAACCCGATCACGGTTTCCGAGCATCGCGTCATACTGCCCGACGGATCGATCCGTTGGCAGCGATGGACCGACCGGGTCATCCTGGACGCCGATGGCGAGATCAAGGCCTACCAGGCCGTCGGACGCGATGTCACCGAAGAAATACTCGCCAAGCGCGAACTCGAACAAGCCGAGTCTCGATACCGGGCGTTCATCCGCAATTCGAGCGAAGCGATCTTTCGCATCGAGATCGAGCCACCGATTTCTACCGATCTCCCGGCAGAGCAGCAGGCCCGGTTGATCATCCAACAAGGCGTGATCGCCGAAGTCAACGACGCATTCAGCCGGATGTACGGACGAAGCAGCGCAGAGGACTCGATCGGAATGAGTCTCGCCGACATATTCGATCACGATTCCGTGCTGATCAAAGCCACCGAACTCAACATCGTCGACCTCGCGAGGCAGGGATACCAAATCAACGACCTTATCTCGCACGAAGTCAAAGCCGACGGCACACCCGTCACATTCAGCAACAACACGGTCGGCATCGTCGAGGACGGAAAGCTGGTACGCATCTGGGGAACGCAGCGCGACATCACCGAACAGCGACGAGCCGAGGAGATGCTCCGGCAAACCAACACCATGCTCGAGCTCTTCATCGCGCACGCCCCGGCCGCCGTCGCGATGCTGGATACGGACCTGTGCTACATGGCCGCCAGCAAGCGATGGATGGAGAGCTTCGGGATCACAAACAGGGATATCACCGGGCAGTACCACTACGATGTTTTCCCGGACATACCACCCGAATGGCGCGATCTCCACCGACGCGGCCTCAACGGTGAAACCCTCGCCGGTGAGGACTCCATGTATGCCCACGACGGTTCCGAACACTGGTACCGATGGGAGATCCACCCCTGGAGAGAACCCGCCGGATCGGTCGGCGGCATCATGATCTTCACCGAAGACATCACCGAGCAGCGGCGCAGCGCCGACCGACTGCGAGAGATCAACGCCCAGCAGACCCGCCTGCTCACAGAACTCGACCACCGCGTGAAAAACGCGCTCGGCGGCCTGCTCAACCTCATCGAGATGGGAACCCACGAAGAAACCGATGTCCGTCGGTATGCGCGGAACATCGCCCGCCGCGTGCGCTCCATGGCCTCGGTCCACGCGATGCTTTCCGAATCGAGCTGGAAGCCGCTCAGTCTGACCGAGATCATCAAGAACATCACCCCCGGCGACACCCCCGGACGCCTCATCTACGAGGGCAAGGACATCCTCGTTCCCGCCGAACAAGCCACCCCGCTGGCGATGGTGCTCCAGGAGTTCGTCTCCAACAGCATGAAATACGGCGCTCTCTCGTCAGATACCGGACGGGTGCTCATCAATTGGGAACACGAGCAGTCCGGTCAGAACGAAACCGTCATGACCCTTCGCTGGACAGAGTCCGGCGGCCCTCCCGTCACTCCCGATCCCACGCCCGGCCTCGGCACCCAGCTCATCAACGGATTCACCAAATTCGAACTCCGCGGCTCGGTCGACATGGACTACTCATCGCCCGAGGGCGTGCGGCACACCCTCCGATGCCGCCTCATCTCCAAACAACAGTAAAAAAACCCGCCACGCGGGTCGCGTAGCGGGTCGCAGGTGCGGCATCTGTGGTGGTGGGCACTGTGCCGCAGTGGTGTCCGAGGCGGGCCGGCACGCCGGAGCGTGCCGACCCGTGGTGAATGGGTCCGATCGGCGGTTGGCCGACCGGACCGCTGCGCAGGTGTTCGAGAGTCCCGTGGAGGGAATTTGCAGCGGCTCCTACCGTGGCGCCCGATCGCAGTTGTGCGCCACGATTGTTTTCGCTCGGCTTCCGTGCCTCGCGACTCACCGATGCATCTCCACGGGCGTGCGAGTCCCTTCGCGTCGCTCGTACCTGCTCGGCCGCACACAACTCCGGCCGAAGCGAATCCGTTCAATCCTGACCACGCCGTGTCCGGCCCAGTCAGTACCCGGGCTCAGCCCAGGTCCTTGCCCTTCTGCTCCAGCTTGCGGAGCAGTTCGGGCAGCGAGTTCAACCTCGCCTCATCCCCGTCCTTCCAGCCCGCGCGGTCGCGGACTTCCAGACGATCGCCGCACCCAACGAGGACGACTTCCTTGCCGAGCCCCGCCGCTGCGAGCATGGCATCGGGTATGCGAACCCGACCCACGCTGTCCGTCTCCAGCCGTGCCGAGCACCCGAAGAGCACCGCCTGCAGTTCGGCGAGTTCCTCTGAGGGCGTCAGCCCCGACCCAAGCGCCGCCGTGGCCCGCTTGTTGAACTCGGTCTCCGTGTACAGGCGAATCCGTCCGCCCGACCACGGCACCGCAAACCATGCCCCACCGTCCCGCTCGGCAACCCATCGGGCGCGGATCTCGGCCGGTATGGCCAGCCGCCCCTTCGCGTCGATGGTGTGTTCGAATTGGCCGATCAGCAGCACGCATCAACACTCCGGCGGGGTTTACCGGGCCAGATCGGCTCGGCTGGCGAAACTTACCCCACACCCCCCCACACTGCAACACATGACCCCACAAATCGACACACTTTCTCCCACTCGCCACCCACACCCCCTCCGAACCGCGCAGACTTTGCATCTCCAGTCCGGATAATTGTTCTTGATTCCTCGGCCGATAAACACGATAAAGCACTAGCTGGCTGCCAGATGTTCGGGAGCCACCTCAGGCCGGACCACCAGCGAAGATTTTTTCTGAGTCTCGAATCACCCACCGTTTATCCACACTGCATCGCCCGGTTGGAGTACTGATGCCCAAGCAGCCACGAAACCGTGCCGAACGCCGGAGCCACGATCCCACGCTCCCCAGCGCGGATGACCACCCGGCGCTCGACATGCTCCCCCGCCCGCTCTTCGTGCTTTCCGCCATGTTCGAGGGCTACCGTCGCGGTCAGCTCGTTCGCCATGTCCAACTCTCTTCGACCTCGCCTCCCACGGTTTCGGTGGCGCTCCCCAAGGGGCAGCCCATCTCTCCTCTAATCCGTGATTCCAAGGCCTTTGGCCTGTGCCAAATCCCAGACGACGACGAGTTTCTCGAACGAAAATTCGCGGGCGGCCACCTGTCTGGCTTCGATGAGGGCGGTTCCGACCCATTCGATTCTCTGGAGCCGGTCAATGGCACAACCGGGTCGCCCCTCATCGCCCGCTCCCTGATTTGCCTCGACTGCCGCGTCACGATGCACCTTGATTTCGAGACCGACTTCGAGCTCTACATCGGCGAGGTGGTCTACTCGTCCGTTAATCAACCCGATGGCGAGCCATTGATCCGCATCGGCCCGCATCGCTGAACCCGCAATACTGCCGGGGCATCCCACCGGGCCTACACTCGGCTCTCATGCCCCACCCCTTCACCATGCCAGGATCAGGTGCCCGCCCGGCGTCTCCCGACAACCGCTTCGGCATCGACTACCTCGCCGCGGCGGAAGCCCTCGGCCCCCCACCGGTGCCGATCATCGATGCCCACTCGCACATCAACGGGCGCGAGGCCGCTCGGTTGTACGACCGGGTCCGTCGAGCGTTCGGGGTAACGCATACCTGGTCGCAGACCCAGCTCACCGAAGCCGAGGCGGTTCTTGAGGTCCTCGGCGACAGCATCACCTTCGTCGCGATCCCGGACTACATGTCCTCCGATCCTCTGACCGCCCATACAACGGGGTTCTTGGAGGCCCTGGATACCTGGCATGACTTAGGTGCCCGGCTCGTCAAATTCTGGTGCGGCCCGCGGGGACGGGACATGGGCAAGTCCCTCGGCAACCCGATGCTCATGACGCTCGAATCCGACTGGAGACAGCGCCAGATGGAGCGCGCTGCAGAACTCGGGTACGCGTTCATGGTCCACATCGCCGACCCGGACACCTGGTTCGCGACCAAGTACGCCGACAGCTCCTTCTACGGCACCAAGGAATCGCATTACGAGATGCTGGAGCAACTCGCGGAGACCTACACGCAGCCGTGGCTGCTCGCGCACATGGGCGGCTGGCCGGAGGACCTCGCCTTCCTCGACGGGCTTATGTCGCGCCACCCCAACTTTCTTCTCGACACCAGCGCCACCCGCTGGATGGTGCGAGAACTCAGCACGTACCCGTCTGAGAAACTCATCGCCTTCTTCCGCAAGTTCGAGGGCAGGATCCTCTTCGGCTCCGACATCGTCACGATGGACGCCCACCTTTCCGGCGATCCTGGCCCGCGGGATATGGGCAAGCAGTCAAACTCGCCCCAGCAGGCCCTCGACCTGTACGCCAGCCGCTACTTCGCGCTGCGCCTGCTCTTTGAAACCGATTACCGGGGCGAATCGCCCATCGCAGATCCCGATCTTCACATGATCGATCCGAAGCGATACCAGCCGGGCGATGCCCCTCAGATCAAGGGCCACGGCTTTCCGAGCGACATGCTGCGAACCCTCTATCGCGGAGCGGTAGAAAACACGCTCGACCGCTGGAAGTCTCAGGCCAACAGCGTCATGTAAACATCGCTCAACGCGAGGCGACCCGGTTCAGCGACGACATCAGCGAGCCGAGTCTGGTTGCACCCTGCGGATCAAGACGAGCGCTGAGCGAACCGTCGAGCACCCCGGAACTGATCCGATCCGTAAACCCCTCGGTACCGTTGAGAAACCGGACGGTCGCCCCGCGCACCTCTCCACCGAATCGATCGCCACCGGGTTCGACGGTAAAGGTCCGGCTCGGCAACAGAAACCCGCCCCCGCCGTACACGCCGACCGCATCGCCCGCAAGAACGATGTGCGTCAGCGTGACATTGGACGCGGAAAACTCGATCGGGGTGCGCCCGGCCCGGGGGGTCAGGAACAGATGGATATGCAGCAACTGCCCGCCCTCGGGCGCGATCTCCGAGCGGTCCCCGCCAGCGGCGATCGCCTCGATCTGCTCCATCGACAGATCGCTGAAGTACAGGTCGGCGGTGTTGCGATCCTGATACCGGTAGACCGCGGTTCGAAAGGATGCCGACAGCCGGGTCGCTTCGGAAGTCGAGACGATGTCGACCGATGCGGAGCCGCCCGACAGCAGGCCCAGCCCCAGCCCGAATCCGCCGCCCGACCCCGAGCAGCCAGTCAGCAGCAGGGAAAACAGCGTCAGAACCGTGGCCTTAACGACCAATCCGCACCAGTTCACCATTCCGAATCCTCCCGCTCGTCGGCATCGTTGCCCGCGAGCATGCGGACTGTACCGGACTCCCGAAATCCCGCCCGGACGGAACCATCCGAAGACTTGCCGCTGCCCGCCCAGATGTGTCGGATACCCAGCTTGCCCAGCGCATCGCCTTCCACGATCTGGCGAAGCACTTCACGGGGAACGCGTTCGCCGGAGGTCGATTCGGCATTCACCGAGTAGAGCCGCTCGATCGCACGCTCGGGCGTTTCGCGCGGGAACCCCGAAGCAAACAGCACCCGGCTCGCAACACCAAACTCGTAGGCGGCGTAGATCGAGCTGCGCAGACGACCCGGCCTCGACGCCGCCGCTGAGATTTCCACGAATACATTCCGATGCTTCGCGACCACCGCCAGCGTGTGCTCGATCGGCACGCATCCCAGATCACCGAGAACGATCTTCGCCGACTGCACGGTTTCATCATCGCGATGCTCTCGGAGCAGTTCGTCGATCAGCCGGGGGTCTGCGAACGCAAGATCAGAAGCCGGATGGAACATGCCCGGATTCTGGATCATCACCAACAATCCCCTCTCGGACGCAGCGCGGAGGACATCCACGAATCGGTCGTCGGTCGGCCGCAGCCCCTGATCAGCCGGCGCGAGCGCGATGCCGATGACCCCTTCGGTTTCGGCGGCATCATCCACCCGACCAAGCACATCCCTCCCGGTTGCGTCGACACCCAGAATTCCCACGCGTCGATCCGCGTGTTCGGCGATGGCCTGCAGGATCGGTTCATCGCCGAGCGTGATCCCCAGCCGCGTGCTGGAATAGCCAACCACCGCCGCCACATCAACACAGTTCATGGCCGCTTCGTGAGACGCGAGCGTCGCCTCTGCCGCGACCCCATCAGATCGGCGATGCCCGTGCGCTGCACCGTGGTCTCCCCAGGGGTCCCGGCCATTCCAGATGCGCGTGCACAGGTCGATCGTCATGATCCGCGTTCCTTTCGCTTCCGATGCGGAGGGTCAGATAACCCATAGTACCGCCAAGCACGCCCGCACAGAAACCTATCGTCGTTTTCGGATTCCTCGGAACAAAGACCGCCTTGGAACGACTAACCTTATTGAGGGCGGGTTTAAGGGCTCGCAGATGCTGTCCTACCCATCGGACAGCCCCGCGGTTGCTCCAGCCGCCAGCATTCAGGAAAGGCCGTCCATGTCGCTGCGAACCCCACACTCAAGATTCCTCACTCTCGCACTGATCACCGGTCTCTCCACGCCGCTCGCGCTGGGGCAATCTTCCGACAACAGCGTCTGGTATGGCTCTTCCGGATCCGGTTCCTCACCCGCACCGGCTCCCGCTCCTCAACCCACGCCATCTCCAAATCCGGCTCCGTCGCACACCCACTCCGGAATCACCATTACCGGGTCCTATGGCCAGCTCTACGGCGGCGGCACCTACTACCCGTTTGGGGGAGGCAGCAACCCCATCGTCATCCGCTACGGCAACTACGGACGCAGTTACCCCAGCATGGTCTACGGGCGCTACTACTGGCCCCGTGACTACCGCTACTACCGTCGTTACGACTCTCCCGACACATCCACACTCGTCGAACTCGCCCGCCGATACGACCCCGCGCTCATCGGCGCGGATCCGAACGCCGAGCCCCCCACCGCCCGCGAGCTCGGCGAAGCCGCGCTCCGCGCGGGCCGATACGAGCAGGCGATCACCGAATTCCTCGAAGCCGCGCAGCAGGAACGGCAGGACAACGCCGACAGCGACAACCCCACCCGTCAGGCCCAGCGCCTGCTCGGCATCGCCTACGCCGCGGCCAAACAGTTCGACCAAGCGGGAACGCAGCTTTCCGAGGCGTTCGAAGTCGATCCGAGTCTCCGCACGCTCCCGATCCGGGGCAATGACCTGTTCCCCAGCGGCCTCGAGCTGAACTCCATCGTCAGCCGCGCTGTGGGCCACGCCCATCGTCACCCCTCGTACGACTCGTGGTTCACGGTTGCCGTCCTGATGCAGGCCCAAGGCAAGAACGATCTGGCCAACACCATGATCGAACGCGCTGAGGCCGCCAGAGATGCCGCCAGGCCCGAATCGACCACCCCCCCAGAAGCGCAGAAGGACCGCGACCCGGCCCCGGCCGAACAGGTCCGTCCGAAACCGGCCAAGGAAACCGAAGCCGAGCGACTGAAGCGAGAACTCGAGCAGTCCATGGAGCGGATGCTCGAAACCCAGCGCCGGCTTGACGAACTGAAGCGCAAGCAGGCCGAATCCGACAACTCCGACAAGCAGGAAGCCACCGGCGGCTGACGGTCTGAGTGTGCTTGGCGGCTATACTCGCGCCATGAGCACCCAATCACGAACGCCCATCGTCGCCGGCAACTGGAAGATGAATCTCAATCGGGACCAGGCCGTGGCCCTTGCCCGGTCGGTGGCCTCCGGTTCCAAGGGCATGCAGTCCGTGGACCGCATCCTGTTCCCCGCCGCCGTTCACCTCGATGCGGTGCGATACGCGCTGGCCGAAGTCGTAACCGGCGGGGTGCAACTCGGAGCCCAGAACTGCTGGCACGAGCCCGACGGCGCGTTTACCGGCGAGATCTCGACCGCGATGATCAAGGACCTCGGCTGCGGCTGGCTGCTCACCGGCCATTCCGAACGCCGCCATGTGATCGGCGAATCCGATGAGCTGGTCAACGCCAAGACCAAGGCAGGCCTCGATGCCGGGCTGGAGGTCATTCTCTGCATCGGCGAAACCCTCGAACAACGGGAATCCGGCGAGACCGATGCCGTCAACGAGCGTCAACTCCGAGCCGGCCTGAAAGACATCACCCACGACGCCCTGAACCGCCTGGTGATCGCCTACGAACCGGTCTGGGCGATCGGCACCGGCAAAACCGCGACCCCGGAAGACGCTCAGGCCGCCCACCACGCCGCCCGGAATGTCTTGGAAGACCTGTTCGGCCAGCAACCCGCGACGGAGATGCGGATTCTCTACGGCGGGTCGGTCAAGCCCGATAACGCCGCAGATCTCTTCTCCCAGCCCGACATCGACGGCGGG
This sequence comes from uncultured bacterium, assembly GCA_965652425.1. GTDB lineage: Bacteria > Planctomycetota > Phycisphaerae > Phycisphaerales > UBA1924 > JANSXG01. Next base: position 19,385 of record CBFGVX010000030.1, read on the forward strand.
CTCATCGGTGGGGCCTCGCTGAAGGCCGATTCCTTCCTGGCCATCTGCAACGCCGCGAATTGAGAGCAGTCAATCCGACGCGCCACGCGGCTTTGAAGTAGAATCCCCTCCCCCACCGGAGAGCTCCGGCGGGAGTCAGTGCACCCTTTTGAACCAAGGCCAGACTGTGACCATTCTTGCCTCGCAACAACTCTGGATCGGGCTCGGCATCGTCGGGTTCCTGTTCGTCTCTCTGACGATGATCCTGATCGTTCTGATCCAGAAGCCCCAAGGCGGCGGCCTGTCCGGCGCGTTCGGATCCTCGTCCGATGGCGGCGCGGGCCAGACGGCCTTCGGCGCGAAAACCGGCGATGTGCTGACCACGATGACGATCACCATCTTCATCGTGTTCCTGCTCTCCGCCGCCGGGCTGAACTATGTCATCCGCCCCCCCGCCTCCGTGAACGCCACGCCGGCCGCGATGGGAACCGATCAGACCGGCACCACCCCGGCACCCGCGACGCCAGCCCCCGCCACTCCGGCACCTCAGCCGTCGGGTATCAATCCGACCCCGATCGATGGCCCTCCGGGGGGGATGCAGCCCTCTGACCAAGGGACTGCCGAACCGACCCCGCCGAGCGAGGACACACCCCCTGCCTCCAATCCGCAGGGCGAGTCCGACGACACCAACCCCGAGGGCTGATCCGCCGCGGCGGTGCAGTCGCCTCTACGGAGATCCACCGTGATCCGAAGCATGACCGGTTTCGGCGATGCCGCCTCCACCGTGGACGGCGTCCACTGCCACCTCGAGGTCCGCTCGCTCAACAACAAGTACTTCAAGGCGTCCATCCGCCTCCCCGAAGAACTCCAGCATCTGGAGCCGGAGATCGAATCGGGCCTTCGTCGCCGCCTGACCCGCGGCTCGATCGTCTGCACGATCAAGATCTCCTCTACAAGCGCAACCGCCGCCCTCGATGTGAATCATCACGCCCTCGAGCGATACATCGAACAGCTCCAGCGCACCAGCCAGGTCGCGAGCGGCTCCATGTCCATCAGTCTCGGCTCGCTGCTCCACCTGCCCGGAGTTCTGCAGCCCGCTGCGGAAGACGAATCCCACCAGAAGGAAATGCGCACGCACATCTCCGCCCTGCTCGACGAGGCCTGCGACCACCTCGTCTCGATGCGCCGTCGAGAGGGGCTCATGCTCATCGAGGATCTGATGGGGCACCACGCCATCATCGATGCGCGTCTCGCGACCATCGCCGAGCGGGCTCCGCTCGTCGTCGCCGAGTATCAGGATCGCCTGCGCCAGCGCATCGAAGCGCTGCTCCAAGAAGTCGGGCGCAAGCTCGAACCCGGCGATTTGATCAAGGAAGTGGCGATCTTCGCCGAGCGCAGCGACATCGCCGAGGAAATCACCCGCCTCGGTGCCCACCTCGACCAGTTCCGCGAACTGCTCGAAGACGATGATGAGCGCCCGATCGGCCGCACCCTCGACTTCCTGACGCAGGAAATGCTGCGCGAAGCCAACACCATCGCCAGCAAGAGCTCGGACGCCGACATCAGCCGCGCTATCGTGGAAGTAAAAGGCGCGATCGACCGGATCAAGGAGCAGGTGCAGAACGTAGAGTAAGTCCGGCATCACACCGATCCGAAGCGAGGCGCTGAACCATGACCGCGACCCAGAGCCCTCCAAGTACTCCTGCCGCACCGGCAACGGCCTCTGCCCAGACCTACGACGCGGCGGAACTGGCCATCGTGCTCTCCCACTACGACCTGGGTGTCGTTCGGTCCATTGCGCAGTTCAAGCGCGGCTCGGCATCCACCCCCAAACTGCTGATCCGTGCCGAATCCGGGACCTTCGTCCTCAAACGCAGGGCCGCCGGCCCCGATGCACCGGCCCAGGCCCGCTTCGCCCACGAGCTCCAACTCCGCCTCGGCTCGGCGGGCTTTCCGCTGCCGCAGCTCGTCGGGACACGCTCCTCGAAGCGCAGTCTGCTTGAGTTGGGCGGGCGCATTTACGAACTGTTCCGGTTCGTCGAAGGCAGCCGCTTCACTGGGTCTCCGGCGCAGTGCGCCGCTTCCGGCTGGGCACTGGCCCTGTTCCACCAGATGGCCGCCGAGGTTGCGGTCACCCAGTCTCGCAGCGCTCCGAGCTACCACGCCAACCCCGTCACTCCGGCGCACCTTCGTTCGCTCGACGCGGCTCGGCTTCTCGGCGAAAACACGCACGATGCCGTCGTGCTCGCCCGATCGCTCGCCGATCGGTACGAGCAGGCCGCCGCTCGCGTCGAGTCACTCGGGTTCTCAGACTGGCCCCGCCAGACCATCCACGGCGACTGGCATCCCGGCAACATGCTCTTCGAGGGGGACCGTCTGGCAGCGGTGATCGACTACGAAACCGCCAGAACCGACGCTCGGTGCGTCGATCTGGCCAGCGCAGCCCTGCAGAACTCCATGACCACCTCCCCCGGCCATCCTCCCCACTCCTGGCCAGAGAATATCGACCTCGCTCGCTTCAAAGCCACCCTGACCGGCTACGAACAGTGCATGCAGCAGCGACGCTCCACCCTGGTTTCCACGGCGGAATTGCGGGCTTTGCCCGACCTGATGATCGAATCGCTGATCGCCGAAGCCGCCGCCCCGATCGCCTCTACCGGGCGGTTCGGCGATCACGGGGCCTTCAGCGTCCTCCGGATGGTGGACCGAAAAGCCGGGTGGATTCTCGGAAACTCCTCGAATCTGGCGTCGGTACTGGACTAAACTGGTACCGAGGCCCCGACCAGCGGCCTCGGAGGAGCCGTCCAAGTGAACCGCCTACGCCCGATGTTCATCTCCGCACTCATCGCCAGCACGATCGGTGCCGATGCGTTCGCGCAGGAACAGAGCGAGGCGATCTCGCTCGCCGAACGGGCCCTGTCTTCGGGATCGTTCGAGGATCGCGAAGCGGCGATGACCAGGTTGCTCGAAGACATATCGATCTCCGACGCGGACCTGCTCCAGCTTTGTCTGAACTCGAACAGCCCCGAAGTCCGTCGTCGGGCCCTTACCCTGCACCGCACTCGATTCTTCAGTTCCGCTCGTCCGGCCATCGGCGTGACCTTCGCCAGCGCCGGCGGGCTGCCGATGATCGAACGAATCCACGACGGCTTCCCCGCGGCGATGGACGGTTCCCTTCAGCGGGGCGACATCATCGTCGCCGTCGCCGGCAAGACGCTCAACCCGATGCCATCGCTCGCCCGCGATGAGCTGCGCCCGCTGATCTTCTCGCACAACCCATTCGAGAGCGTCGAACTGGTGGTCTACCGCCCACAGAACGAGCAGGCACAGGCCCGGCTCGTCGCCGAAGTCGGCGGCATGAACGGGCTGCCCAACGCCGGGTTCACGCTCACCGAGTGCCCCGAGGGCTACGACACCATCACGACGATGGTTCAACTCGGCGAGTGGACCATGCTCGACACGAACACCCCCATGAGCGAGAGCGATCGCAACCGCGCCTGGAACGCGCTGCTCCAGCGACTCGGCGTCGATCTCTCCCCGGAACTCGTGGTTCGCGACGGGTCGGACCCGCGCAATGTCACCTTCCACGGCCGACGCATCCAGTCGCTGGACATCCGCTTCCCCTTCCTCGGGCGCGGGGCGTTCTTCCCCTCCGATGAGAATCCTTCCGGTTTCCGCAACCAGGCGGTCATCGCCAAGCAGATCCATAATCTTCAGATCCAGCAGGCACAGATCCGCGGCGGCGTTCGGGTCGTCGCAGACGGAAACGGCCAGGTCATTGTGGAGCAGGTCACCGCCAGCGAAACGACCTCCCCGGAACCCGACACCGAAGCGTTGGCCCTCGTTGCCCGAGAAATCGCCAGCACGCGAGAGCGCATCATCGAACTCTCGCGGATCGCCGCCGAACCGGGCACACCCGCAGCCGAACGACGGGTTGCCGAAGAGACCATCGCTCAGTTGCGCGAGCAGCTTCGCATGCTGCGTCAGCAGCTCGCGCAGCAGGCATCCTGATCGGTTCTTATCTGCAGCGATTTCAGTTCGCCACGATGTTGACCAGCCGCCCCGGCACGACGATGACCTTGCGCACCGTCTTGCCCTCGATGGACTGCTTGATCTTCTCGTCGGCGAGCGCCGCCGCTTCCATCGTCTTTGCATCGGCGTCCGCGCTGACCGTGATCTTTGATCGCAGCTTGCCGAGCACCTGGACCGGGATCTCGACCGTATCGTCGCTGAGCATCGACTCATCGAACGACGGCCACGCCGCCCGCGACACCGGGGCCTCCCGGCCGAGTCTCGACCACAGTTCCTCGGCCATGTGCGGTGCGAACGGCGCGAGCACGCGCACGAACCGCTGGTACTGATCGGCGGTCACGCCGCCCTCCTTCGAGGCGGTGTTCACGAACTCGATCATCGCGGCGATCGCGGTATTGAACGCCAGCCGCTCCACATCGTCGGCGACCTTGGCGATCGTTCGGTGGAGCTGCTTCTCGACGGTGTCGTTCGGCTTGTCCACCACAACGAGTTCGCCCGCCTCTTCGTCGATCCCCAAGCGCCACACGCGCTGCAGGAACCGCTGAAGACCGACCATGTCTCTGGTCGCCCATGGCTTCGAAGCATCGAGCGGGCCCATGTACATCTCGTAGAGCCGGAAAGCATCTGCACCGAACTCGCGGATGATATCGTCCGGGTTGACGACATTGCGCAGGGACTTGCTCATCTTGGCGACGATCGGCGTGACGGCATCGCCGGTGGCCGACTCCACGAAACCATCGCCCCGCGCCTCGACCTCGTCGATCGGTACCAGTGATTTGTCCGAGCGCTGATACGCGTGACTCAGGATCAGCCCCTGATGGAACAGTTTGCGGAACGGCTCCGCTGATTCCACATGGCCGAGGTCGAAGAGTATCTTGTGCCAGAAGCGCGCGTACAGCAGGTGCAGCACCGCGTGCTCCGCGCCTCCGACATACAGATCGACACCGCCCTCACCGATCCAGTACTCCTCGGCGTCCTTCGCCGCCAGACGCGAATCGCTGCGAGGCGAGCAGTAGCGCAGGTAATACCAGCACGAACCGGCCCAGCCGGGCATCGTATTGGCCTCGCGCTTCACCGGCGTGTTCGGATCGAGCAGATCGGGGTCCACCCCCGCTTCGCCCGCGGTCGTGTTGATCCAGTTCGTCGCCTTGCCCAGCAGCGGCGCCGGCTCATCGGACTCGATCGGCTCGTAGTCGGACATTTCCGGCAGCACGACCGGGAGAGCGCTCTCACTGACGGGGTAGTGCCGGCCCGCTTCGTCGAACACGATCGGGAACGGCTCGCCCCAGTACCGCTGGCGACTGAACAGCCAGTCGCGCAGTTTGTAGTTCACCTTGCCGCGGCCGAGGCCCTTCTTCTCCAGCCACGCGATGATCCGCTTCTTGGCCTCCGCGGTGCGCAGGCCGTTCAGCGATACCTCATTGTTCTCGGAGGCGATGTTGATGCCGTGCTCACTGCTGGCCTCGCCCTGACGCACGCTCCGCATCGGACTCTGAATCCGGTCGAAGTAATCCTCGATCGAAGCGAACTTCAGATCACGGATCGTATCCAGCCAGCTCTCGACGACCGCACCACGCAGCACGCGCCCGTCCTCGGTGGAAACCGGGCCGGCCGAAGGCGTTTTCCGGCGACGAAGGATCAGCTCCATCACATCCGGGTATTCGCGGATCGGCGTGTTGTGACCCGTCACATAGCCGAGGAAATCCGCCAGCACGATGCGCCACCCGTCCTCCTCGCCCGGGTACACCGCTTCGAGCTGCGATCGCTCGGTGTGCGCGCCCAGCCACCACAGCGGGAACAGCGGCGAGGGGTACACCACATCGCGGATCTCGATGCCGTATTGCTGCGCAAATTCGAAGTCTCGCTGGTCGTGCGCCGGCACCGCCATGATCGCGCCCGTGCCGTAACCCATCAGCACATAGTCGGCGGTCCACACGGGGATCTTCTCGCCCGTCGCCGGGTTCACGGCGTACGCACCGGTGAACACGCCCGACTTCTGCTTGGCCTCCTGGCGGTCCACATCCGAACGGTTCCGCGCTGCGTGCACATACTCGCGCAGCTTCTTGACATCCGTACCCGGCAGCGGTGTAGCGATCGCCAGCGCGACCAGCGGGTGCTCGGGCGCCACGACCATGTAGGTCGCTCCGAAGAGGGTGTCCGGGCGCGTCGTGTACACACGCAGCGAGCCGGGCGCACCGTCACCGGAGAGCGCTTCGACCATCGCCTGCGGCACATCGAGTTCGAAATCGATCTCCGCGCCCTCGGATCGCCCGATCCATTCGCGCTGCATCGTCACGGTCGAGTTCGGCCAGTCCAGCCCGTCGAGGCCCTTGAGCAGCCGGTCCGCGAAGGCGGTGATGCGGAACATCCACTGGCGCAGCGGCTTGCGGTACACCGGGAACCCGCCGCGCTCGGAGCGCCCGTCGATGACTTCCTCGTTGGCCAGCGCGGTGCCGAGCTTCGGGCACCAGTTGACGGTCTGCTCGCCGAGGTACGCCAGGCGCGCGTTCTCGATGACCGCATCGCGCTCCTCGGCGTCGAGCTCGCCCCACGAGCGTGTGCCCACGCGATGCCCGCCGACCGACTCGGTCGATCGCTCGATTCCGGCGTACACCAGCTCACCGCCCGGCCCGATGAGCACCCGCTCATCGGTAAGTTTCTTGATCAGTTCGGAAATCGGGCGCGCCGCCCCGCGCGTTCCCTCGCCGTTCTCCGCCGACTCGTCGAACCAGCTGTTGTACGCCTGCAGCCAGATCCACTGCGTCCACTTGTAGTACTCCGGATCGATGGTCGCGAACTCGCGCGACCAGTCGTAGCCGAAGCCGAAGCGCTTGAGCTGGCGCCGGAAGTTGTCGATGGCCCGCTTGGTCGTGATCGCCGGGTGCACACCGGTCTGGATCGCGTACTGCTCGGCGGGCAGGCCAAAGGCGTCCCAGCCCATCGGGTGCAGCACATTGAAGCCCTGCATCATCTTCATGCGGCAGAGGATGTCCGTCGCCGTGTACCCCTCAGGGTGACCCACATGCAGCCCAGCCCCGGACGGATAGGGGAACATATCGAGGCAGTAGAACTTCGGGCGCGAGGCGTCGAACCCGTCTTCACCGGGATTGGGCTGGCGGAAGGTCTCGTGCTGATCCCACCAGGCCTGCCATTTCAGCTCGATTTCCCCCGCAAGTTCGGGGGTGTAGCGGTGCGCGGGCAGGGTGGAACTTTGGGATGCGGAGGGTTCGGAATCGGCCATGCGATCAGTGTACCCAACCCATCGGCATCGCCCCGGACTGGGTGCTCAGCGACGGCGGGCGGCGGTCGCGGTCACGACGGTCCGGTAGGCGGGGCCGGTCGTGATCCGAGCGGTGGTCGTGGTCGAACCCCAGCGCCGGTCCCGATCATCAGGGTAGATGTCGCCGTAGCGGTGCTCGTTGACGATCGTCTGGGTTCCGGATTCTTCAACGGTGATCCGCACATCGAGCAGTACATCCGCGCCGATCAAGGCCGCTTCCTTCTTCAAGCGATCAATCAGCACGCGCTCTTCTGAACCGTCGAAATTGTCACCCGGCGTGCGATAGCGAAGCTCTGCGATGCGCTGGAACCGGTCCGAATCCGCCTGCTCGGTGACGATCTCAACCTGACGCGCAGGGATCGGCTCCAGCGCCGTCACGCCCTGGAGCAGACTCGTCCGTCCCTCGATCGGGGCGCACGCCTGAAGGCCCAGCGCAGAAAAGGTGAGAACCGCCGTCAGGAGCGTGGCACGCATGGTGAACCCTTACTTGGCCGCCGCGGCAGCGCGATCGGCCTGCTGGCGGAGGTACTTCTTGGCCTCGCCGACGAGGTAGAACGATCCGGTCACGACGACCAGATCGTCTCGCCCCGCCGCCTGCTCGGCGATGACCAGGGCCTCCTCAAGCGTATCCGCGATCTGGTACATCTTCGCGTATTTCGACTCGAATCGGCGTGCGAGGTCCTTCGGGTCCGCGGCACGCGGGTTTCCCCGCGACTTGGTGAACACGACTTTGTCGCCCGACAGCGAGACCTGCTCGAGCAGCGCATCGACATCCTTGTCGGCCGCGCAGCCGAAGATCATGATCAGCGAGTCGTACGGCACATGCGCGCCGATGGCCTTGACCAGAGCGGCGAGCGCGGAGGGGTTGTGCGCACCGTCGAGCAGCACGCGATGCCGCTCCCCACGGACGATCTCCATGCGGGCAGGGACTTTCGTGGACTCAAGCCCCTCCAGCACGCGCATCTCCGGCAGGTCGAACCCCGCCGCGCCGAGCTTGTCGAGGATGGCCAGCGTCAGCCCGCAGTTCTGGGCCTGATGGTCGCCCGGCAGCGGGACCGGCACATGCTCGAAGTTGGAGCGGTCGGTCGTGAGCCCGATCCGCATGTGCGGGCCGAGCTGCTGGTTGGCCTCGAAGCGGCTGGAGAACTCGATCTCCTGGCCGAGCACTTCCAGCGTGCAACCGACCTCTTCGGCCTTCTTGCGGAAGACCTCGATCACTTCCGGCTCCTGCGCGATCGTCAGGGCGGGAACGCCCGGCTTGAAGATCCCGGCTTTCTCGGCCGCGATCTCGGCAAGCGTGTCGCCGAGGAACAGGCGGTGGTCGAAATCGATCCGCGTGATCGCGCTGACATCGGGAGTCACGGCGTTGGTGGCATCCAGCCGGCCTCCCAAGCCGGTTTCGAGGACCACCGCATCCACGGCCTCTTCCGCGAAATAGACCAGTCCCAACGCCGTCATCAGTTCGAAGAATGTGGCTTCACCCAGCTCTTTGGGGAGGTTCTGGGCCGCCATCCCCACGCGGTGCAGGATCTCAGTAAACGAAGCGTGCGAGATCATCTGGTCGTTGATCTGGATCCGCTCGCGGATGTCCACGAGGTGCGGGCTGGTGTAGGTGCCCACGGCGTAGCCGCTGGAACGCAGGCAGGAAGCGGTCATCGCGACCACCGAGCCCTTGCCGTTGGTGCCGGCGATGTGCACGATCCGAAGATCCTTCTCCGGGTTTCCGAGCGCCTGGAGCAGTTCCCGCATCCGGTCGAGCTTGAACGCGGACTGATCGACGCGGCTGGGGCGCAACCGCTCTACATTGGTCCGCTCGTGGAGCCAGCGCAGCGCGGTCTGGTAGTTTCCAAAGCCCGCCTTGGTCAATTTGGCCGATGAGGAGGAGCGTCCAACCCGCCGAACGGGGCGTTTGCCCGAACCCGATGATCGCGATGTAGCCATAGAAAGGCCATTGTATCAAAGCCGCGAGAAATCCCCAAATCAGCGGGCGCTTCAGACCACTTAAGATCATTTATAACAACGACTTAGAACTCCAAACCCCGGATCTTGTTCATGCCCTCAAATCCGCCACCTCCCACCAGCCCCCGCCGCTCGTCGCCCTTGCGAAGCCCCATCCATGAAGAGTCGTGGCGGGTGTTCAAGATCATGGCCGAGTTCGTGGAGGGCTTTGAAACCCTGGCCCCCCTCCCGCCCGCGGTCTCGATCTTCGGATCGGCGCGGACCCCGGAAGACCACCCGGTCTACGCCGAGGCCCGGGCCTGCGCGAAGCGTCTCGCTGAGTTGGGCCACCCGGTCATCACCGGGGGCGGGCCGGGCGTGATGGAGGCCGCGAACCGGGGTGCCTGCGAAGGCGGCGGCATCTCGGTCGGCCTGAACATCGCCCTGCCCCACGAGCAGATGCCCAACCCCTACCAGAACATCAAGCTGGACTTCGACTACTTCTTTGCCCGCAAGGTCATGTTCCTCAAGTACGCCCGCGCCTTCATCATCTTCCCCGGCGGCTTCGGCACCATGGACGAGTTCTTCGAAAGTCTCACGCTCATCCAGACCGCCAAGATCGACCCGTTCCCGGTGGTGTGCATCGGCACGACCTTCTGGAAGGGCCTGTTCGCGTGGATCCGCGAGACCATGGACGAGTCCTTCCACACCATCAGCCCGGAGGACATCGATCTGATCACGCTCACCGACGACCTGGATGAGGCCATCCGCATCGTGGATTCCTTCCTTACCAGCGAGCCGCAGGTCCACGAAAAACCCGACACGACCGGCGAGGGCACGAGGCCCGGCATCAAGAATCGCGCCAGCACCAGCCCGGCGTTCCTCGACCATCCGAGCGTGCGCGACCCGGGGATCTAGGCGAGCCGCAGCGTGTAAAACTTCGGTAAAACACCGTCTGAATCGCTGCGATCCGAACGGTTCGTCGTCACGCTGTTCGCTGATGATCCGTGGACTCATTCATCCGCTGCTGTTGCTGATTGCTCTGGCTGCTCACACGAGCAGCGTTCGGGGGCAATCGATCATCGAGTTCGAGACCGTCTCGGTGTTCGAAACACCCAGCGGCGGAGCCGAGATCATCGCCTACGACCCGGCCAACCGTCAGTTCCTGGTCACTTCCGGCACATCGATCGAGTTCATCGCGATTGACGAGCAGTCCCTCGCGCTCGGCTCGTTGACGACCCTCGACCTGCGCCCGCAGCACCCGTGGCTGGGCAGCGTCTCCAGCGTTGCCGTCGACCCAGCCGGGCGGGGCTTTGCCGCCGCCGCGCTGATCCCCACCGCCAACACTTCCCAGCGGGGACGCATCGCGTTCATCGATCTCGCCTCACGCTCGATCCTCACCACTATCGAAGTCGGCTACCACCCCGACTGCGTCGCGTTCACGCCCAGCGGCGTACGCCTGCTCACCGCTGACGAGGGCGAGCGCTCGGTCGATCCATCGCGCGAAGACCCGCCGGGCGGCATCAGCATCATCGACCTCTCTTCGGTGGTCGATACCGGCGACCTTCGCGGCATCGGCCAGAGCGCGGTGCGCAGCCACGATTTCACGGCGTCTTCGCTCGCTCCCGGCGTCTCGCTTGACGGCCTGCGGATCGCACCGGATCGACGCGATCGCCCCCACCTCGATATCGAACCCGAATACCTTGCCCCGTCCGACTCCGATGTCTGGGTGTCCCTGCAGGAAAACAACGCGCTCGCGCGCTTCCGATTCGCGACCGGCCAGTGGGACCTGATCGTGCCGCTCGGGCTGCGCAGCGTGAGTATCGACGCCTCCGATCGCGACGGCTCCAACGCGAGCACCGCCCAGGTGCTGGCGATGCCGATGCCCGACACCATCGTCCGTTTCCGGTCCGGAGAGCGGGAATACCTCGCGACCGTCGACGAGGGCGACACGCGGGACACCGACGAAGCTCGCGCCGGCCAGATGCCGATCGATCCTGGGTTCAAGCGTGCTCTGGAACTCATCGCCGGCCCGGATCCGCTCTCGGACGCGAAGCTCGGTCGATTGAAGATCTCGGTGCCGGACAGCGACCCAGACGGCGACGGCGATCTCGACCGGCTCGTGGCCTTCGGGACGCGGAGCATCTCGATCTACGATGCCACCACCGGCGCCCTGATCTCCGAAACCGGGGGCCTGCTGGAGCAGATCTCCCGCATCTCGTTCCCGGCCCTCTTCAACGCCGATGTCGGCAGCCCGGACGAGTACGACCGCCGTTCCGATGACCGCGGCCCCGAGCCCGAAGCCCTCTCGTTCGCGATGGTCGGCTCGACCCCGTATCTCTTCGTCGGCCTCGAACGCCCCGGCCCGCTGATCGCCTTCGATGTCTCCGATCCCGTCCGACCGCTCCCGGTCGCCCTGACCAACCACACCGCCTCCGATCGGCACGGCGTCGCCCCGGAGGGCTCGGTCACGCTGACGATCGACTCCGCCCACTACCTCGCCGTCGCATACGAAGTCTCAGGAACCGTGGCCCTGTACCAACTGCGGCCGAGCCGCCTTCGCTGATCGCTTCTCGGTGCCTTGCGGTACCATCTCGCGTATCCGCCCACCCGCGAGGATGCCATGCCCGATACCGCCCCATCACCACGCGCCGCCACGATCGCCTGCACCGCAGTCACCCTTATGGGATTTGGAATCTTCGGGCTGATCGCCGCCATCGACCCGGCCCGCTTCGACCACCTCGCGCGGAAAGACAACTTCGCCGACACCGGCCTGATCGAGCACCTCACCGTCGGCGTGCTGATCCCAGGGATCATCGCGGCGATCTACACCCTCATCCGCTTCCGACGCCTGCTTCCCACCGGCTGGGCTCAGCTCTGGCTCGTGATGTGGACGCTCGCCTGCATCTACTTCGCCGGCGAAGAATGCAGTTGGGGCCAGTGGTATCTCGAATTCGAAACCCCCGAAGAACTGACCGGGCTCAACGATCAGGGTGAGTTCAACCTGCACAACATGAGCTCCTGGCTCGACCAGAAGCCGCGCACCCTCGTCGAACTGTTCGTGATCGTCGCGGGATTCCTGCTGCCGGTCGTTCTCCATTTCAAACGCGGCTCGAACACTCAGGAACCCGTTGGATTCGTCGAGAAGCACCTGCCCTGGACGCTCGCACCCGCCATGTGCTGGGCCGCGGCGGGCGTGTTCTTCTTCCAGCGCTTCGCGACGGTCACCGACAACGCCTGGCTGGATCGCATGGGCACCTCCGAGTTCCGCGAACTCGGCGTCGCCTGGTTCCTGTCGCTGTATCTGATGTCGTACTGGCTGCGGTTACGAACAGTCCATCGGAACCGGACCGACGAATGATTGAATCTCATGAGAGCCGGCGACCAGTCAGGCGGCTGGTTCTGAGCCCGTCGCACCGGAAAGTGCTTTCAGTGCCGTCGAGCCGTTATCACGAATCTGCATAGAATCAAGGAATTCGGCAAGCGGGATTGCCATTCCGATATGACTCATCCCGCCATCGGCTGTGTTTTGAACAGCGACAGAGATTCCGACAAGTTCACCGTTTGCGTTAAACACCGGACCGCCACTGTTGCCAGGCGCGATGGATGCGTCCATGTGGATGAACTCAGTTCCCATGAATGCTCCGACCTTGGAAACAACCCCCTTCGTAAGCATGCCGCGATTCTCGATATGCAGCGGAGTGCCTGCGACAAACAGATCGTCTCCAACTCTGACCGGCTCGGACGCGACAGCGGCAACAGGCAGCTTCGTTGAACCAACCAAGATCACCGCTGCGTCACGCTCCTCGTCAATCTTTACAACAACGCCGAGGTACGAGTTCCCCTCATCCTCGACCTCCAGAATCTTCGAATCGCCGACGACATGCGCGTTCGTCAAGACCAGTCCCGA
>CBFGVX010000031.1:0-32377 GCA_965652425.1 uncultured bacterium
CGTCGAGGACAAGAACCGGCTGCTCCAACTCCAGCTCACCGTCGATGTGCGCACGCTCAGCGCCACGCCCATCCCGCGCACGCTGCACATGTCGATGCTCGGCCTGCGCGATATCTCCTCGCTCTCGACACCGCCTCAGGACCGCCGAGCCGTCGTGACCGAGGTGATCCCGTACAACACGCGACGGATCAGGCACGCCATCGAGCGCGAACTGGCCCGAGAGGGGCAGATCTATTTCGTGCACAACCGCGTGCACAACATCAAATCCGTCGCCGACGAGGTGCAGAAACTCGCGCCGGGCGCCAAGGTGGTCATCGGGCATGGGCAGATGCCCGAGCGCGAACTCGAGGATGTCATGCACCGGTTCATGAGCCGCGAGGCCGACATCCTCGTCTCCACCACGATCATCGAATCCGGAATCGACATCGCCAGCGCGAACACGATGATCATCAACGATGCGCACATGTTCGGCCTTGCCGACCTGCACCAGCTCCGAGGGCGTGTGGGCCGGTACAAGCACCGGGCCTACTGCTACCTCCTGCTGCCCGCCGACAAGCCCGTGCCGGACATCGCCAAGAAACGGCTCAAAGCAATCGAGGAATACTCCATGCTCGGCGCGGGATTCAAGATCGCGATGCGAGACCTTGAGATCCGCGGTGCGGGCAACCTGCTCGGGGCCGAACAATCGGGGCACATCTCCGCCGTCGGGTACGACATGTACTGCAAGCTGCTCGATCAGGCCGCGAAGGAACTGCAGGGCGAGTCCACCACCATTGTCTCTGAAACCATGGTCTCGATCGGTGTGACCGGCAATCTGCCCAAGAGCTACATCCCTTCCGACACACGCCGCCTTGAGGCCTACCGACGACTGGCCACCGCCGAGACCACCGAAGCCGCGGACGCCGTCGAAGAAGATCTCCGTCAGGCCTACGGCGAGCTGCCGAAACAGGCCGATCGCCTGGTCGAACTGGCGCGGCTCAGAGCCGGAGCCGCGGCTCTGGGTATCCGCTCGATCACGGTGCACGAGCAGGATGTGATCTTCCGTACCGAGCGCCCTGACCTGCTCGACAAAGCGATGCACGAGGCGCCCGGCACGCTCCGCCTGATCAGCGCACCGTCATCAAACGACAAGCCGAAGACCGATCAGAAGCGCCAGACCTCGGCGGGGAAGGAGAAAGCACTCCACGAGGTGTACTACCGCCCGCCGGCTCAGTTCCTCGAGCCCCAGACCCTGCTGGTGATGCTGCGACGGCGATTGACGGGCACCTACGCCGCCGCACAAAACGCGTAGCATGATGGCATGGCCACACCCTACAGGCGTTCAAAGCGGCAGCTCTACATCGGCATCGTGTTCATCACGCTCGCCATCGTGGCCGCACTGCTCAGAAGCTATGGTCCGGGCTCTTCACCTGTAGCGCAGTCGGCGTATGTCCGCGAGGACGGGCTCATCGGGATCAGCGAAGCCCAGGCGATCGAACGCATGGGCGAGCCGACCGCGCGGCTTGAATTCATCCCCGGAGATGACGAGAACCCTCTGCGTACGCAGGTCGTTGACCGACGAACCGCTTCCGGCGGCGAACTCCCCGAGACGATCCTCGAACTGAGCTGGTTCGGCCAGGAATCCATCACGACCGTGTGGTTCGTGCGCGATCACGCTTCGGACGATGCCTCCACCGCGTACCAGTCCGTAGACGCGGTCCGTTACGCGCGAGGGGCGCTGCCGCAAGACGAAACCATGCTGGATTAAAGCTCGAGATCCGGTTCCGGCTCTGGTTGGACCTGCTCGACAGACGAAACGCGCACCTCCGATCGCGCCGGATGCCACAGCACCGTGACATCCTGCTCGTCGCACGCCAGACGCATCAGCAGATACACGATCGTCGATGCACAGCCGTAGAAGCTGATCACCCACCCGATGAACACCAGCCAAAGCACCTGCACCCAGAAGGCGATCGCGCGGGCGGCATAGCCGGGTTCAGCGAGCAGTTCCTCCTGAACCGAAGCGGGTACAGCCCGGCTGCTCAGATCGATGCCCACGCGGCAGATCGTTTGAAACAGCCAGTACGCACCGGTCAGAATGACCGCCACCACCGCCACATAAAAGACGAAACGGATCGGACGGGCGACCAGATACCCCCATGACCGCTGCACCGCGTCGATACCGTCGGTGTGCTCCACGACAACCGCCGGCGCGAGCATGCCGTGCCCCGCGACCGAGAGCGCGAGCAGCATCGCTCCGGCCACCCCCAGCACAAGCGGAATCACGAAGAGCGTCGCGCCGATCGGCTGCAGGTAATCCAGCGAGAACAGCAGCAGCCGCACGAGCGCGATCAGCAGCAGCACCGCCCCGATGAGAACCGACGGAACCAGAACCGCAACCGCAAGTCGCTGGGCGCGGGACAGGGCAAACCCGATCGCTTCGCGCACGCCCATCGAGCGTCCGGATGACAACGCCAGCGCGGTGCTGCGAGCAATCGCCCCAAGACCGAACGACAGGATGACCAGAGCAAGTACCGCCGCGACCCCCGAAACCCACCCCGAGGACTCGAAAGCGTACTGAGAACCGAGAAGTCGCAGAGAGAGATCCGCGCGCCCGCCCGTCGGCCAGAAGGCGCTGAACATCGCGAAGGGAGATCCCCAGTCCTCCATTCCGAACCAGCCCTGCACGACCTCGACCCAGACCCGATCGAGCAGCCACGCCCCGCCGAACACGATCGCGCTGAACAGGACCCCTATGCTCAGATTCACCAGGCGCACGCTCTGGCCCAGAGACCGACCCAGCAGCGGCCACGCCAAGCCGCCCGTCAGTTCGCGAAACGAGACCACTCCGACACGCTCTCGGGACACAGGTGGACGGCTCTCCGGTTCGATGGGATTCATGCGCCGATGCTCTCAGACATCGCGTCCGCTGTCGAGCCCCGCCGCGCCGATCAGGCGGATCGCCTCATCAAAGATCGCTTCCGGCTCCTCCATGCGCCCCGGTCCAACCGCGCGGCAGGCCTGCCACCCGGAGCCGGGGCCGATGAACCGGAACCCATCGTCCATGAGCTGCCGATGGTTCCGGCGCGTGGACGGCTGCGACCACATGACCTCGTTCATGCTCGGAGCCAGCAGCACCGGAGTCTTCGAACGATCGATCGCCGAAAGCACCAGCGTCACCATATCCCCCGTCAGGCCCGCGACCAGCTTGGCCATGCAGTCCATCGTGCACGGCGCAACGATCGCCAGATCCAGCGAACTCGCCAGCGAGATGTGCTGTGGGTCCTGAGACTCGATGTGCTGCCACATGTCCGAGTACACCGGGCGACCCGATATCGCCTGAAAACTCAGGGGCGTCACGAATCGCGTCGCGGCGTCGGTCATGCCGACCGTAACCACCGCACCCGACTGCGTGAGCCGACTGACCAGTGCAACGGCTTTGTATGCCGCGATCCCGCCGGTCACCCCGACGAAGATGCGTCGACCGCTCAGCGGTCCGGCCGGGGTGGTGTCCGGCGCGTCGGTCACTGCCCGGTATTCACCAGGGCCGCCGCGGCGGGTGACAACTCAAGCCCCTCGCTCTCGTCGAAATCGATCGTGATCTTGTCTTCCATGATCTCCGCGATCACGATTTCAAGATCAGAACGACCGTTCCGCTCAACGAGCGGGCGCGATCCGTCGAGGATCTCCACGAGGCGCTTCTGGATCAAGGCGCAGAGCTTGAAGCGCCCGCCGACCTTGTTCACGATTTCCTCGCTTTTGAGAGCTTCGATCATATCTGTGCAATCTCCGGGTATACTGTTTCGAAGCGGGTCGTCGGCCACCGGACGGTGACGACTCACGCAGATCGGGGCAAACCTGCCCGATCCACCGGCCCGCTGCGAACAGAGAAGTGTAGCAGATATCCCGCAGCGGAGGCAAATCCGCTGCTCGATGGTGCCCCAGAGTCAACGCCTCGCCCCTTCAATATGGCGGCGTTGCTGGCACGGATGCCAACCACGGTAAGGAGCAACGATTGATAGCTCAGGATGTATTTGGCTTCGGCGATCGGGTGGTCCACGCCGCCAAGCCCGAATGGGGCACCGGGGTGGTCTCCAGCGCTCAGAACCTCGTCCACGAAGGACGGCCCTGCCAGCGACTGACCATCCGGTTCGAGCGTGCGGGCTTGAAGACTCTCTCCACCGCCGTCGCCTCCATCCGGCCGGCAGATCAGGCAGATGCCCCCGCCCGCTCTGTGGCACCCGCAAGCGGGGATTCCGAAGGCCGCGAATCATGGCTGGATGCCCTTGAAGCCGGCAACCCCGCCGAGATCATGTCCCGTCTCCCCGAAGCCGCGACCGACCCCTTCCAATCCATAGGCAATCGCCTCAAAGCCACACTCGGCCTGTACCGGTTCACCCGCTCCGGCGGCTCGCTCCTCGACTGGGCCGCCGCCCAGACCGGCATGAAGGACCCGCTGACCCGTTTCAGCCGCCACGAACTCGAGGAGTATTTCTCCCGGTTCGAGACCAACCGCGACAACCACCTCCGCCAGCTTGCCCAGGAGGCCTTGAAGAAAGACCCCGGCTGCCTGCGCGAGGCCGCCCAGAACGCTCCTTCCAAGGGCGTGGACCTGTTGCGTGGTTTCCTCGTCAAGCGTTGACCTGACGCAACACGACGCACAGACCGCCTCCCCCACCACTGACCCGGATTTGCCCGTGGCCACGCCGCTGATCCACTCGGTATCGGGGATCTGGCCCCGCTGGATCGTTTTTTCCGGACCCACGCCAATTCGGACTCTCTGAGCGGCTCGCGTGCCAACGCTGAGCCCGGTCTTTGCATCTGTCCCATCGTGGCCCGACGGGGCCGCGACACAATGACAAAGACTCGAAGGAGCATGCGTGATGAACGATCAGGATTTCCAGGACAAACTCGGCGAGCTTATCTCCCAGATCGAGGGCCTCCCCAGCGAGCAGCGGTCCCAGCTTCTCGAACTCGCCGAAGAGACCCGTGATCGGCGCGACAAGATCAAGCAGACCATCCGAGGCCTTCAGGACTCGCTCGACCACCTCCGACTTTCCGTGAAGTACCTCGTCTTCGACCTCGAAGCCACCCGGCGCGAGAACGAATACCTCCGCAGTCTCGTCGACGGCAGCAACAGCGGCCCGCTCGGCGAAGGACCCGAAACCGACTGACCCTCCTGTGCGTTGCGCCAGGACAGTGGCGGATCGGTTCTCACCCAACGGATCACAGCGCTCCTCCTCAGGCGCTGGCCCGGCTCCTGTCGCAACGGCAAACGATCGGCGGCCCGCACAGGGGCCGCCGATTTTTCATTCGCTCAGTCTCGCCGGCTCAGGTTCTCTCGCGCCAGCATCAACTCGAAGGTCGAAGCCGCAAAATCCGCGTCCCTGGCCGAGAGTTTCGTGTAGAACGGCAGGGCGATCGTCCGCTCCGCCACGCTCTCGGTGATCGGGAAATCGCCCGGGCGGTAGCCGAGCGCCTGGAACTGCGGCTGGACATGGACCGCCGGGAAATAGGCCGCGGCTCCCACATCGTGCCGGTGCAGCCCCTGCACCACCCGGTCGCGCTCCACGCCGGTGTACCGATCGTTGAGCCGCAGCACGAAGACGAACCAGCTCATCTTCGTCTCGTCGCTGATGTTAGGAAGAACCACATCCGAGAGGCCCATGAAGCGTTCGATGTATCGATTCGCGACCGCGCTGCGCTGCTCCACGATCTGGTCGAGCCGTTCCAACTGCGCCACACCGAGCGCCGCGTTGATCTCGCTCATCCGGTAGTTGTAGCCCAGCCGCTCGAACTGCATCCATGTGCCCAGCCCGGCGTTGCTGCTGCCCGCGTTGGCCGGAGCGGGGCCGCCGACCGGCCGGCCCTGATTGCGCAGCGAGCGAAGGATCTCCGCCCCGCGATCGTCGTTGGTGAGGACCATGCCGCCCTCGCCGGTGGTGATCTGCTTGTTCGGATAGAACCCGAAGACCGAGTAATGCCCGAAATCGCCGATGGCCCGGTTCTGGTACCGCCCGCCGATGCCCTCGCAGCAGTCCTCGATCAGCTTGATCTCGTTGCGATCGGCGATCTTGCGGTACTCGTCCATGTGCTGCGGGTTGCCGAAGTTCTCGACCGCGATGATGGCTTTGGTCTTGGGCGTGATCGCCGCCTCAACCTTCGCGGGATCCATGTTCAGGGATTTCGGGCAGATCTCGACGAACACGGGCTTCGCCCCGACATACAGGATCGAGTTCGCCGGCGCGATGAAGCTGAACGGGGTCGTCACCACCTCGTCGCCGGGGCCGACCCCCGCCGCGAGCAGGGCCATGTGCAGCCCCGCGGTCCCGCTCGAACACGCCACCCCGTGCTCGCGTCCGCAATACGCCGCGAGCATGCGCTCGAACTGCTCGACCATCGGACCGATCGACAACCGGTCGGAGCGGAGAACCTGGGTGACCAGCTCGATCTCGCGATCGCTGATATCGGGCCTGGAGAGCGGGACTTCGTCCATGAGCGTGATCCGTTCGTGTCCGGTGAGCGGTTGCGGCCCGTGGTGAGCCGGTCGCCCGAAGGATACCCGGACCCGCCGATCCCGGCTTACGCGCTGGCCCGACGCAGGATCTCATCCTTCAGCGAAGCATGGAGCTGCGTCACGCTCATCTCGCCGAGCGTTCCGCCCGCGTCCCGCGTCTCGCCCGCATCGATGGACCGCTGCAGCCGCTGGACCGCCGTCACGATCGTCGAATGGTTCTTGCGGTTCAGGTCGCGCGCGATCTCAGGGAACGAACGGGTGGTCAGCGTCCTGGCGAGATGGGCAGTCAGCGAACGGGCGTACACCACCAGCCGATGCCTCCCCGATCCCAGCACATCCGAGGGCTGGACGCCGAGCTTCTCGCAGACCACCTCCAGTATCAGAGCCACCTTGAGCGGGCGCTTGCCGACCACAGAGGTTCCGGTGCCAAGCACACGCCGGACCGTCGCCACCGTGATCACCCCGCCCGCCCCCTGAGCGCTCAGCAGATTCTGGTACGCCTCGACCCGCAGAACCGCACCTTCGACTTCTCGCGCCGACGCGTGGCACGCCGCACCGATGGCTTCCGCGGCACCCGGCTCGAGTCGCAAACCGCGCCGAACCGCGATGCGCTCCGCGAGCTTGGTCCGAAGTTCCAGATCCGGCGGCTCGATCTGCACGACCATGCCCGAGACGCACCGGGAAACGAACCGGTGGCTCAGCCGCTCGATCCGTTTGGGGTGCTCATCGGAGGCGAGCATGACCCTCGCCCCGTCGAGATCCAGCGCGTCGATCGTGTGAAGAAGTTCGGATTCCGTGGCCTTCTTGCCCGCCACGAAGTGCACATCGTCGATGCACAGCAGGTCCACACCACGATACCGCTTGCGGAACGCCTCCAGCGATCGGCTCTGCACCGCCGCGATGAACTCGTTCGCAAACGACTCGCCCGTGACCGAACGCACCCGCGCTCCCGGACAGTCCCGCCGGAACCGATCGGCAACACCCTGGAGGAGGTGGGTCTTGCCGACGCCGCAGGGGCCATGCACGAACAGGGCGGCTATCCCGGCCACCGGCTTCTGGGAAGCGAGCTGCAGCGCAGCGTTGACCGCCATCCGGTTGGACTGCCCGACGACGAGGGTGTCGAGACTGTACCGGGCGCGGGCGTGCCGCCGAACGCGTGCGGCGTTGGTCGCGGCTTCGCGATCATCGCTCGCCGGCAGACGCAGAGCGGGTGCCGCTTCGGCGATTGCCGCCGGTGCGTTCGCCTGCTGGACCGCCTCGACTTCCCACTTCACGATGGCATCCGCACCGCGGACTTCCCGAACCGCCTTCGCGACGGCTTCCGAGAATCTCTTCTGGAGCAGTTCGGACTGGAACGCGCTGTCGACCCGAACGACCGCACCCTCTTCGGTGACATCCATCCGGACCGAACCGTCGAAGAACCGGGTGTACCGCTCCCGACCGATCTGCAGGATCAATCGATTGGCCATCCTCGAAGTTTCGGATTCGGGCTGGGCAGTCGGCTGAACAATGAGACGGTCAGTGGACACGGATGCACCTCGCACTCCGGCCGCCCTCGAGGGCGTCTCCGGGCTAAGGGTCAGACGGGTTGTCTCGAATCCGTTCACAGGCAGACCGCTCAACAAGTGCACACCGATCGCGCTGGATCCCCAAAGTGATCCGCGTCGGTCCGAAACGATGTTCGGGTCGCACAGGTCGGAGCGTCCGCTCGCGTTTGGCTCGCACAGATGAGCGTCACGCGTGCGTCTGTCGGCCGTCAGTGGCCAGTCCGCGTACAGTACATGACACCAAGTCGACTGCAAGAGTCAACTTGTCGAGAATTTTGTGCACCACGATTTTTGTGCCGATGGACGGAGCGATTTTGACGGCAAGAAATTTTGTGGACGACTTTGTGCAAAATTGCACAACCGGTGGATAGCTCAAAAAACACTTGAATTGCAGGCACAAAGCGACCTCGCGTGACCTGAGCGCACTCACCCGCTCAGAGCCCTCACCATCGCGATCCGCTCCGCCGTCATCTGGAATCCGAGCCCGCGGTACAGTCGGCGCGCCGGCTCGTTCGCCAGATCGACCGCGCAGGTCAGACGCCCGCGCTCGCGACTCTTCCGGCTGCGCAGCCCCGTGGCGAGCGCTCGCATGCCGCTGCGCATCAGCACGCGCGCAACGCCCTTGCCGCGGAGTTTCGGCGACAAACCGAGGTACACCAGTTCCACATCCCCCTGTTCCGGGTTCGCTGTGAACAGCATCACGCCCTCCGGTTCGCCATCGAGTTCGATCAACCACCACCAGCGCGGATCGAACTTGCGAACCGAGCGGTGACTTTCCAGAACATCCTCTGGGGCGCGCAACGCACACAGCTCCGGACAGTCGAGCGTCTGCTCGTAACTGCGGGTCAGGGCCGTCAGCAGACGAGCATCGGTGGTCGGCGCATCCAGTTTCAGATCAGAAACCGCGATCGCTCGAATACCCGAAGGAAGTTTCCACGGCTCAAAACCCTCGAACTCCGAAACCAGCGGCAACGGGCGGCTCAGATAGGCCAATCGCGCGAGTTCGCGGAAATTCCCGATCTCAAAGGCCCTCGCCGCGGCTCGCTCGCCCGGGTTCAGCAGGGTTTGAGCCAGCCGGACCTCACCCCCACCACCATGCGGCTTCTCTGCCTCAGCCGATCGTCTTTCGAATTCCCCGCAAACACGGTCGATGAGAGCGCCAACTTCCTGCTCCGCCTCCCGGCCTTTGGGGGGAGAAGTGAAAAACATCGCCGTTTTTCCGGATCCGGGAACACCCAGCACGACCTCCCGTACCCGCCCCGTCTCCGGATCACTGCTGGCCCAGAAGTTCGAAAGGTCAATGCCGTGCGTGCGGGCGGCGGACAGGAACCGCTTGCCGGCATCCCGGTCGCCCCCCGCCGATGCCTCGGCCAACCGCTGGGACGCCGCGAGCAGGAGCGCATCGTCGACCAGTTGCATCGCGAAATCCGGCCCGTTGCCGGGCTGAGTATCCCGTGGATCTGCGGATTCCGGGGCCGAAGTCTGGCTCATGCTGGCTGACCACTCCTTGATGGCCGATCCAGTGGGACCGACCGCGAGAACGGATTTCGAGCGTGAAAACGAGAAATTTGACATGCCCGAACCGGGGCATGCCCGTCCGGAGCTGGAACAATAGAGCCGGAACGGGCGTATGGAAGTCCGGATTTGCAGGATTGTCCGAAACTTGGGGCATCTCGGCCTCACCTGGAGACTCGCGACCGAGGCCGGTCCGCTCTACACTGGACTCCTGTTCACACGGATGCCAACGGGAGATCGCCTTGAACCATACCGCCCTCATCCCAACCAGAACGCTGCACGCCCTCATGCTCGTCATGTTGAGTGCCGTTGTTGCCGGGCTCTCCGTCTCCGCCGCAGCCGCACCCCAGCCCGACGCGATCCCCTCCCGCTGGGAATTCGACCTGCGTCCCGGCCCGCTGCGGATCACGACCGTTTCCGTCGATGGCGAGGAACCCCGGGCGTATTTCTACATGCCCTACTATGTGGAAAACAACAGCGGTGAGGACCGCTTCCTCGCCCCGCGATTCGAGCTCGCCACCGAAGAGGGTGAGATCATCCGCTCCGGCGGCTCGGCGGTTCCCCGCGAGGTCGTGCGTACCCTGATCGCTCGATTCCGCAACCAACTGCTCGAAGACGAGATTTCCATGCTCGGACCGATCCTTCAGGGGCCTGAGAACGCCCGCGAGGGATTGGTGATCTGGCCCGCCGGCGACCTTACGGTCGACGAAGTGACCATTTACGCCTCCGGCTTCTCCGGCGAGACCAAGCAGTTCGTCCGTCCGGATACCGGTGAGACCGTGGTCCTCCGCAAGACCCGCATGCTCCGCCACGCCACCCCCGGAAACATCGATCCCACGAGCGACCAGCCCTTCCGCCGGACCGTGGATCGCTGGATCATGCGCTGAATCCGGACGATTCACCGCTTTACAGGCGAAACGATTTCCGCTACGCTTCGCGGCCCGACCGGGATCGTCCGGCGGCCCACCGCATTACCCTTGTGATTGAAGGAATTTGCCATGGCTCACAAGAAAGGCCAGGGTTCATCCAAGAACGGTCGTGACTCGAACCCGCAGTACCGTGGAGTCAAACTCTACGGCGGCGAGGTCGCCAAGGCCGGTTCCATCATCGCCCGGCAGTGCGGCACGCATTGGCAGCCCGGCTACATGGTCGGTCGCGGCAACGACGACACCCTCTACGCCAAAATCGCCGGCACTGTCGTCTGGAACGGACGAAAGGTACATGTCTATCCCGCCGACGAATCGGTTCCGGTTCCCTTCTATGTGAACCTCCCTGGCGCCCAGGCCGCCAGCGCCTGAGCATTCACACGCCTGCCGGCGAAGGTTCGGGGGCATCAATCCGTACAATGAGCCCGGCACGTGCCGGGTTTTTTCTTGCGCGAGCAGTGCCACTGGAGGAAAGACGCTGTGCTCAGATGCCCACTCGTGCTCTTCGTGATGCTGGTGGCGGTTTCGTTCCTGAAGCCCGCCTGCGCCGTGGACGGACCAACGATCCCTGACACGCCGGTCGGCAGGCAGCTTCTCTGGCTGCACGGCGTGTTCAACGGCGACGAGATCGGCGACCCGATCGATCGCTTCGAACCCGAGTTCCGCGAGCACCTGCCGCCCGGCCTGCCCGAACCGGTCGCCGCGACTGTGATCGACATGCTCCGGACCAGCGCGTTTCCCGATGGCGTGGCAGAACTGGTGGGGATTCGACCGAACGCGACGGAAACCGCTCTCGCCGCCGTTTTCCAGAACGGGGCCGGTGACCGGTTCATTCTCAACCTCGTGGTAGACGAGGAATCCGGACAGATCACCGGTCTTCTGCTGAGTCCGGATACCTCCATCCCCGCATCGGGGCTGGATACCTGGCCAGCGATCGCAGACGAGATCGAATCGCTGCCGGGCTCGACCGCGGTTCTGGTGGCCCGGGTGACCGACGCATCGGAGGGCACACTCGAACCGATTTACCAGAACAATCCGGATGATCGCCTGGCCATCGGATCAGCGTTCAAGCTCTGGGTGCTGGGCGGGCTTGCCGAGTTGGTCCGCGATGGCGAGGCCTCGTGGGATGAACCGCTGGCCTTGGACCCCCGAATCCGAACCATGCCCCTCGGGGAACTGCGCACCATCGCGCAACGCGACGGACTTGGAGAAACCGCGACATTCCCGCTCCACCAATACGCCGACCTGATGATATCCATCAGCGACAACCCGGCGACCGACCACCTGATCGAGCGGGTCGGCCGGGAGCGGATCATCGCGTTCATGGCTCGATCGCACGACGAGCCGAGCATGAACACGCCGTTTCTGACGACCGGTGAGTTCTTCAAGCTCAAGCGCGGTGCCCCCGCGGAAGTGCTCCAAGCGTATATCGAGGCCGAACTCCCCGAGGAGCGTGCCGCGGTGCTGGATTCCCAGAAGTTCAGGAACTCGGCAATCAGCATCCCGATGGCGCTGGCCTGGGGACAGGACGGCCCAATCGCGATCGATAAAGTCGAGTGGTTCGCGAGCCCGAAGGAACTGGGCGCCACGCTGCTGGAACTCCACCGGCTGGAGCAGGGAGAGGGCATGGAGCCGCTGGCCCACGCGCTTCGCATCAACGACGGGATCAATCTCGACGACGAGCGCTGGCCCAGTGTGGCCTACAAGGGCGGGTCCGAGCCGGGCGTGATCAACCTGTCCTACCTCGCCCGGCATCGCAGCGGCGAGATGTATGTCGTGTCGCTCGGCTGGAACAATCCGGAAGCCATGCTCGACGAGACGCGATTCGTCCGCCTGGCGATCTCCGTGTTTGCGCTCCTCGACGCGGACATCGTGAAACGCGAGCAGTCGGAAACTACGACCGGCGCTGAATAGTCTGCATCAGATCGGAAGCGATGCCATCGGCGAATAACCAGCCGTTGCCGCGCAAAGCGAGCCGATCGCCGGGTGTCACCACCAGATTCCCGGCTTCGATGTGTCGCCGGATCGCCTTCGCGAGCGGCTGTTCGTTCCCAGTCATGGCGGCGTCTTTGAGAACCGCCTGATAGTCGAGACCTTCGCGAAGGCGAAGCCCGGTCATGATGCGCTCGGCGAGGGCGCGGGCCGGATCGGGCGGTTCGAGATCCACCACTTCCGACCAGCCGGCGTTGGCGTGCACCGTTTGCATCCAGTCGGTCAGGCGAGGGATGTTCTTCCATCGCCACCCTGCGCTGTGGCCCGAGGCCGAAGGGCCCGCCGCAAGCCACTGGTCCTGCCTCCAGTAGGCGAGGTTGTGCCGGCATTCGGCCCCGGGTCTGGCGAAGTTGGAGACTTCGTAGCGATCGAGGCCCTTCGATGCGAGCAGGTCCCAGGTCAGGAGCTGCATCTCGGTTTCGAGATCCTCGTCGATGGCCTGGAGGCGACCAAGCTGAAGCTTCTTGGTCATCGCGGTCCCGAGTTCGTAGGTCAGGGCGTAGGCGGAGAGGTGCTCGATACCCTCGCCGTCGAGCAGACCGATGGCCGTTTCCAGATCGCTCTGCCACTGCTCCAGCGTCTGGCCGGGGATTCCGAAGATCAGGTCCACGGAACGGCGCCGGATCCCGGCTGCACGGGCGATTTCGAGCGACCGCTCGACATTGGCCGGGTCGTGCCAGCGCTCGAGTGTTTTGAGGTGTTCGGGCATGAAGCTCTGGGCGCCGACCGAGACCCGGTTGACCCCCCCGCCGACCAGCGTGTTCATGAGTTCCGCGGTGACCGTTTCGGGGTTGCACTCGACGGTGAACTCCGGCTCGTCGGAGCAGTCGAAGAGCGAGCGGATTTCCCGCAGCAGACGCTCCCAGAGCTTCGGGCGGAGCAGACTGGGCGTTCCCCCACCGACGAAAATGGATTCGAGCCGTGCCGCGGCGGGTGCGATCGCTCGCAGTTCGACGAGCAGGGCTTCAAGGAAGTCCTCCTGCCGGTCGCGAGAGTCCACGAAGCTGTAGAAATCGCAGTAATGGCACTTGTGAAAGCAGAACGGGACATGGATGTAGAGGGCCGAAATCTGTCCCCGGACGGGTTCGATGGCCTGCTGTGCCGTGTGGCGTTGCCGCTCTACAGTGATGGGAGTAGTCTGATTCACTGAAGCGGGCTGCCTTTCCGATGAGATCGGGAGCGACCGGCCGGACACTCCCGACTGACTTCCCCCCTTTGGCGGGCCATACGAAGGATACCCACACCGTGACCGTCAACCTTGTTGTGTTCACCGATGATGGATCGAGGCGTGATGTGCCGCTGAAGCCGGGCAAGCATATTGTCGGACGGACCGACGACGCGGGCGTGCGAATCCCGCTGCCTTCGGTGTCTCGCCGGCACTGTGAACTTACGGTGGAGGGTTCGAACCTGTCGGTGCGCGACCTCGGTTCATCGAACGGGACTTTCCAGAACTATACGCAGATCACGGAAGCGACCCTGGCCCCGGGCGATGTGCTGGGAATCGGCGGATGCCTGCTGACCGTTCAGATCGACGGGCTGCCGAAGGTGATCGAGAAGCCCGAGCCGCCGCTCGATGCATCGGGTGGCTCTGCGATGTCCACGGGCACCGGCCCGGGCGCGAGCGGCAGTTCGATGATGGAAGAATCCGGCCCGCCGCCGATGAAGGGCTCGCTTTTGGATTCAAACGAGGATTCGAGTCTGTTCGACCTCGACCTTTCGGACCTTGAAGACGACGACAACCCGAAGCTCTGAGCAGGTCCAACCTGTGCGTTGAGTGGTCAGGCCTTCTGCGAATCCTGTGAATCGCCGGTTTGTGGATCGATTTGCGGCTCGGTGTCCCGCTTCTGTGGCACTTTGATGTTCGCGCTGCAGGCGCGGCACCGGACCATCCTGCCTCGTGCGTCGCTGGGAACCGCGAGCACCGCCTTGCAGCGGAGGTTCGGACACATGATGCGAATCACATTTTCGGACATCATTTCTCCGGGTTCACGAGACGCCAGTGGTGGTATCTCGTCATGATCCGGGCAGTTGTTCAGAGCGAAACCGGTTTCCGATGCAAAGCCGACCGAAAGAGACGGATCGCCCGATAACTTCGGCACCGATGCAGAGGCCGATCGGCTAGGATGGCTCTGGTTTCAATCTCGAGCAGGAATATACGATGTCGATCAGCACGCAGCCCTACGAAAGCGTTCCGAGTCTCTCGGACCCGGTCACCGGCTCCACCACGGCGGTTGTTGGTCTGCAATGGGGCGACGAGGGCAAGGGCAAGGTCATCGACCTGCTCGCGGGGGACCATCACGCGGTGGTTCGGTACAACGGCGGCGCGAACGCCGGGCACTCGATCGTGATCGAAGGGCAGCGGTTCGCGCTCCATCTGGTGCCGTCGGGCGTGTTCCGCCCGGAGACGGTCTCGGTGATCGGGAACGGTGTCGTGCTCGACCCGTTCAAGCTGATCGACGAACTGAACGGACTGCGGGAGCGCGGGGTGGAGATCCGCAACCTGGCGATCTCGTCTCGTGCCCATCTCGTACTTCCTTATCACAAGCTGGAAGACGCGATGCTCGAGGATCGACTCGCAGCGCGGGGGCTCTCCATCGGGACGACCAAGCGCGGCATCGGCCCGGCGTACTCTGACAAGGCCAACCGGGCGACCTCGCTGCGCGTCGGTGACCTTCTGGACACGGATCATCTGCGGTCGAAGGTGTCCAACCTCGCCGAGTACAAGACCGATGCGCTGCGCAGCATCGACCCGAGCGCCGAGGCGATCGAGCCGAAGCGGCTGAGCGACGCACTGATCGAGGCGTCGGAAGTCCTTGCGCCGTACATCACGGACACGACCTACCTGCTCCACTCGCTGCTGCGCGACGGCAAGCGGATCCTGTTCGAGGGGGCGAACGCCACGCTGCTGGATATGGACCACGGCACTTATCCGTTTGTGACTTCGTCGAACTGCTCGGTGCTGGGCATCCCCGCCGGCACGGGTGTCCCCGGTGCGCAGATCTGCGAGGTGGTGGGCGTGCTCAAGGCCTACTCCACGCGGGTTGGTGGCGGGCCGTTCCCGACGGAGCAGGACAACGAAACCGGCGACACCATCCGCAAGCAGGGCAACGAATACGGCACCACGACGGGTCGTCCTCGGCGCTGCGGCTGGCTCGACCTCGTCGCGGTGCGATACGCGGCGATGGTGAACGGCTGCACCTCGCTCTCGCTGATGCTGCTCGATGTGCTTTCGGGGATCGAGGAGCTCCGCGTCTGCACTCGTTATCAGGTTGGAGACGATGCCGAATCGATCACCGGGCGTTTCCTTCCCGATGCGAACCAGCTCGCGCGGGTCACCCCGCTGTACGAGACTTTGCAGGGCTTCCACGGCGATGTCACCAAAGCCCGCCGGTTCGAGGACCTGCCCGTGCCCGCACGCGAGTATGTGCAGTTCATCGAGGAGTTCGTGGGGCTTCCGGTCTCGATCATCAGCGTCGGACCGGATCGGGAGCAGACGATCCAGCGCGCTTGAACGCAGGCAGGCGAAAGGCCGGTCGAGGGTCAGTCGGATGCGAGACTCAGGTCCCCGCCTCGCCCGCTCATGAGACTGCTGGCAGCTTCGAGCCGTGCTCTGATGTGCGCGTGCTGGCTGGGGAATCGGTTCTCGTCAAAGACCTTGAGGGCGGACTCGAAGCACTGCACGGCCCTGCTGAGTTGCTGGGCGATGTTGTCGGCGGCCTTGAGTTCGGCGATGCCGGTGAACGCCTGGCCGAGGTTGGCCTGGGTCTTGGCCCATTCGACGGGATGTCGTTCCCTGGTGCGGACCTTGAGCGCATCGAGGAAGCAGGACGCGGCGTGGCGTGCGGCGTCGGCGTCGCCGCTGGCCGCGAGCTGGAGGTAGACCGAGCCGAGGTTGCAGCGGGTCGCGGCCCAGTCGTTGGGCATGCGCTGAGGGGTGCGGACTTCGAGGGCTTTGGAGTAGCACTCGACCGCCCGCTGGAGGTTGGTCACGCGTTCTTCGGGGTCGTCGGTCGGGAGCATGGCCCATGCGCTGCCGAGGTGGCTCTGAGCCGCGGCCCATTCGGTTTTGCGGGTTTCTCTGGACCAGATTTCCAGAGCGGCGGCGTAGCAGGCGATGGCGCGGTCCACATTCTGGCGCGGCTCGCCGACGGGGAATTGCAGCCAGACATGGCCGAGGTGCATCTGGAGCTTGGCCCAGCCGATCGGGTGGGTTTCGCGTCTGCGGACGAGCAGCGCTGAGGAATAGCAACTGATGGCCTCTTCGAGGTTCTGTGCGCGGGTGCCGGTGGAGCGCCGCTCGTAGCACAGACCCAGACTGGACTGGGCGGCGGCCCAATGTCCCGGTGCGTTGTGTCGGGTCCAGACCGACAGGGCGTCCGTGAGGCATGAGATGGCCCGCTCCGTGTTGGAATCGCGCTCGTCGCGCGTCGGGCTGGGCAGTTCGAGCAGAGCGGAAGCGTAGAACTGCTTGAGTTCGGCCCACCACTCGGGGTGCTGGGTGCGATCGAGGATCGAGAGCGATCTTTCCAGCAATTCCACGGCTTCGGTCAGGTTGTCGAGCCGGTCGCCGATGGGAGCGTTGAGCAGCGCGTATCCGAGCAGGCCGGCGGTGCGTGCGTGCTCGACATGATCTCGCGGGATGCTGCTGAGCATGTGACGCAGGAGTCGCGTCGCGTCGCCGAAGCGTGCCTTGGGAGAGCCGCGTTTGCTCTTGAGCAGGGCCATGGCCAGCGAGCGCTGTCCGGCGGGATCGTCGTCGGAGGGCGATGCAAGGCGGTACTGCTCGAGCGCTTCGTCGTAGCGTCCTTCGAGCTCGTAGCGATGACCGCGCAGCATGGCGAGCAGCGTCTCGTCGATGTTGCCTTCGAGGTGAGGAAGGAAGCTGTCAGCAAGCCCGAAATCCCGGCTGGCGATCGCGGCGACGACGCGCGAGTACGGATCGCTGTCACGACGCAAACGCGACAGGGCTTCGTCCTGGTCGGGCGTGAATTCCCGATCACCCGGGAATTCCGCCGGGCGTTTGTCCTCGAAGATTCCCTGCCAGATGGTGGCGATGTCCTGCGAAGCGTGCGTGCGTCCACCGGTGTACTCGCTGGAGCGGGCCGGCAGCGGATCGGGATCGCGCTGCTCGCGTTCCTGGACCATCGCCTTGAGACCCTGGTCGGCGAAATCCGGGAGCGGGCCGTCGAGCCATTTTTCGTATGCATCGAGTTCGTCAACGATGCCCGGTCCCGCATCGTGGAGCCATTTGGTCACGCTGACGAGCAGTGAGGCGTGGCGACGGAGCGTGGTTTCGATCGCGCCCGAAGTCACGGTCATGGCCTGACACCATGAGTTGGCCTTCTCGGATGAGATGAGGGCGTGGCGCCGGCGTCCGTGCGCGAGGGCTTCCATGGCGCGTCGGAGCGTGCCGTAGCGCCGGATAAGGCGGGAGATGTACGCCGCGGCCCGTTCGTGGTCTTCCTCGGTCATGCCGGAATTGACGAGCACGGTGTCGGCGACCAGACGGACGAGTTTGGGGACCGCTTCGAGTCCATCGGTGGTGGACTCGGTCTTGCCCTGGAGGGTGGTGATCGCTCCGGCGCTGACGGACCCCGCCGACGCGACGAGCTTTGCGAGCGTTCGAGCACTGGCCATGACTCCAAAGTACGCCCAGAGACGCTGCTTACGAAGTAAAAAACCGGGAATTTGCGCAGATTGTCGGGACCCACCCGTTCAGGTGGATTCAGAACCCGGCATCGCTGAGCCACTGGCTGGGCGTGGCATCGAGCGCGGAGGCGACGCTCAGCAGACTCTCAAGACTGGGCAGATGCGCACCTCGTTCGATGCTGGAGAGCTGCGACACGCTGACCCCGGAGGCCTCGGACATTTCCTTGAGCGTCCAGCCGCGTTCGGTGCGGGCGAGGCGGATCTGGCGGCCGAGGGCCTGGCGGAGCCGGTCCTGGGGAAGACCGCCGAGTCCGAGTTCGCTGGCGGCGTTGGCGAGCGCCGCTCTGATCTCTTCGATCCCGAATGGTTTGGCGATGTAGTCGAAGACATCGCGCTTGAAGGTCGTGCGCATGCTTTCGAGGGATGGGAACCCGGTCACCACGATGACGCAGAGGCGTTGCCAGCGCCGCCGGATTTCTTCGAGAACGGCCTGTCCTGAGTCCTTGCCCATGTTCATGTCGAGGAGGACGACATCCGGCAGTTCGCTCTCGCAGGCCTCGAACAGCGCCTTGGATGTGGCCACGGTCCGGACGGCGTGCCCGTCACCGGTGAGCAGGTCGCCGATGTACTCCCGGAAGTCGGCATCGTCGTCGAGGGCGACGATGGAAAGGGGCTGGATCGGGGTCCCGGGATGGGTCTGTTCAGCGGGCTGGTTCATATCTGGGGGTTCCTTGGCACGCCTGATACCGTGGCGTTCAGGGCGACACACCTTACCAGCAGAAGAGCCGATGCTCATCAACTGTCGGGCGTGGACGGCACGGCGGATTCGCCCGCGGAGAGGACGGGCTCTACGGGGAGCATGACTTCGAAGATCGCGCCGGTGGCGGGTCCGGGGCGGTTTCCGGCGATGAGCACGCCGCCGTGCTCCTTGATGATGCCCTCGGCCACGCCAAGGCCCAGCCCGGTGCCGTGGCTGTCGAGTCGCGTGGAGGCGAAGGGCTCGAAGAGTCGGGGGAGGATGGCCGGGTCGATGCCGGGACCGTCGTCGGTGATCCGGACGCAGATCCATCGGTTGCCATCGCGGTCGATGACCTCACTGGACGCGCGGATGCTGCCTCGCGATCCGCTGCCCGAATCCAGAGCGTCCACCGCGTTCCGGAGGAGGTTCACGAAGACCTGAGTGAAACGGTCGGGGTCGCCGTACACGGTGCTTCCGGCGGGCAGTGTCTCGACATGGTTCGAGAAACCGACCGCGCGTGCATCGCGGTCGATCGAGACCAGGGTCCAGGACTCGTCGATGATTTCCTTCAGCTCGACCGGATCGCGGGAGGGCGCACGAACGCGAGCAAAATCGAGAAGTGAGTCGCCCAGACGCTCGAGTCTGACGAGCACCCGCTTCATCAGTTCGAGTCTGGGCTGCTGCTGCGGTGCGACGCCGTGCTCTTCGAATTGCTGGAGACTGCCTTTGAGCACCGAGAGCGGGGTGTTGAGTTCGTGTGCGATGCCCGCGCTCATCATGCCCAGACTCGCGAGGCGGTCCTGATCGGCGAGGTTGCGTCGGGCGGTTTCGAGCATGTGATTCTTGCGCTTGAGCTCCGTGGCCACCGATTCCACCTCGGCGAGGACTTCGTTGAGCTCGCGTTCCTGTGCGCGGAGTTTGAGGATCGACCGGTTGCGGCTGCGCATGATCTCGCCGAGTTCATCGTTGGGGATTTCGTGCTCGGGGATGAGTTCGGATTCCTGGTGGCCCTCCTGGACCGCGAGATCGGCACGGCGGAGGCGCTCGATGGGCAGGTACACCTGCGCGGGGAGCACGAAGACCTCGAGCGTCAGCGCGATCAGCCCGTACGCGCCGAGCATCGCGACACCGAGGAGGATGTACATGCGTGCGATCGCTTCGTTGGCGGCGCTCACGCGGAGCGTCGCGACGACCACCTCCTGCGTGTCGGGGCGGATCGTGACCGCGATGGGCTGGTCGGCTGTGTTTCTGCCATCGACGATATCGCCCGGAGTCTCTCGGGCTGCCTCGACGATGTCCAACGGGATCTCGCCGGGCGCGGATGAGTAAACGGAAAACTCGATGTCCGAAGACTCCGAACGCGCACGATCCGCGTCCACGAGGAGAAGCCCGAGCGCGAGGCGGCACTCCTGCTGCTCCGAGCGGCTGACGAGGTCCGCCATCGAGATGCGGACCGAGAGGATGATGATCACGGTCAGCACAAGGGAGAAGACCGTGTGCAGAAGGATCATCTTGCGCCGGATGCGCGACGCCGCCTGCGTAGGAGGCGAGCCCATCACGGTGCGGCACCCGGCACGGGACTGATCGGCGCCGAACCCGGCAACGTGTCGGCGTCCCAGTTCATCAAGCTGACAAAGACG
Source organism: uncultured bacterium (assembly GCA_965652425.1). Classification (GTDB taxonomy): domain Bacteria; phylum Planctomycetota; class Phycisphaerae; order Phycisphaerales; family UBA1924; genus JANSXG01. The sequence continues at coordinate 20,505 of CBFGVX010000031.1, forward strand.
ATGCCCATGAGCAGGAAGAAGCCGAGGAGTAGCCCGAGCGCGATGAGGGTATTCCGGCGGTCGCGGCTGGCCGTCTGCTCCCTTGCCTGCGGCAGACGACTGAGGAGTTCATCGACCGGAGCGGCAGCGAGTGCCGGGCGCATCAGTTCTGCAAGACCATGTCGGCCGTTCTCATCCGAAGCGTTCAGCGCCTCCTGTGCACCACGGATCGCGGCGGGGTCCACGCCAAGAACCCACGCGATCTGCACCACGCTCAGCCCGGCGTGGTACTCGAGCCAGATGATGGCACGCTGGTCGATATCCATGCGCTTGAGAGCATCGCTGAGTGTGTTCCCCGGAGCGTTCCTCCCCTGCCATTCTTGCTCCTGCCAGATTCTGCTGCGCTCGAGGATCTCCCGGCGCAATCTGGACTCTGAGATCTTCGCGAGTTCGCCGTAATCCCGCACGAGTGAGGCGACCACGCGAGCCGCTGCGGACGCATTATTGGTGCAGGCGAGCGCAAAGCTGAAATGCATGGCTTCGGCTGGGGTCAACGGCTCGGGCATGGCTCCATTCTACGCATGCTTCCGGGGCTCGGAGTCGCCCGGAGCGTGGTACATTTCACCTTCCACCACGCACCCGAAGCACGGAGACGAGACCGAGATGGCCGAGAGCACGAAGACCCGGATCGAGAAGGACACCATGGGCGAGATGACCGTCCCCGCCGATGCCCTGTACGGCGCATCGACGCAGCGGGCAGTCGAGAACTTCCCGATCTCCGGGCGTACCGTGCCCGCGGCGATCTTCTACGCCTTCGGCCATCTGAAAGCAGCGTGCGCGGCGGTCAACCACGATCTCGGTCGCCTCAACAGCGCCCGGGCGGACGCGATCATGAAGGCCGCGGGGGAGATCGGCGAGGGCAAGCACCACGAGCACTTCCCGGTGGACATCTTCCAGACCGGCTCGGGCACCTCGACGAATATGAACGCCAACGAGGTGATCGCCAACCTCATCTGCATCGCCAACGGCGCGCCGATCGGCTCCTCGAAGAACGCCGAGTACATCGGCGACACCGACACCGGGCGGGGCGTTCACCCCAACGACCATGTGAACATGGGCCAGTCGTCGAACGACACCTTCCCGACCGCGATCCATGTCGCCGCGGCGTACGACATCAAGAACCATCTTCAGCCCGCGATCGAAAAGCTCGCCCAGGCGCTTGAGACCAAAGCCCAGGCGTGGGACGACATCGTGAAGATCGGACGCACGCACCTGCAGGACGCGACGCCGATCCGGCTCGGGCAGGAGTTCAGCGGCTACGCCCAGCAGATGCGCCACGCCGAGCGCCGGGCGCATCAGGCGCTCGAATGCCTGTGCGAGTTGCCCATCGGCGGCACGGCGGTCGGCACCGGCATCAACACGCACCCCGAGTTCGGACGGCGTGTCGCCGAGAAGCTCGCCGAGCGGCTGAGCATCCCGTTCGAGGAAGCCCACAACCACTTCGAGGCCCAGCACGCCAAAGACGCGGTCGTGGAGGCCTCCGGCCACCTCAAGACCATCGCGATCTCGCTCAGCAAGATCGCCAACGACATCCGCTGGCTCGGCTCCGGCCCCCGCTGCGGCATCGGCGAACTGAAACTCCCCGCCACCCAGCCCGGCTCGTCGATCATGCCCGGCAAGGTCAACCCGGTCATGTGCGAGATGGCCGTGCAGGTTGCCTGCCAGGTCCTGGGCAACGACGCGGCGATCAACTTCGGCGCGTTCGGCGGCGTCGGTTCGATCCTCGACCTGAATGTCGCCATGCCGATGATGGCCGACAACCTGCTCGAATCCATCCACCTGCTCGCGCGGGCTTGCGATGTGTTCGCCGACAAGTGCATCGAGGGGCTGGAGCCGGACGAGAAGCGCTGCGCCGAACTCATCGAGGGTTCACTGGCGATGTGCACCTCGCTGGTGCCGGTGATCGGTTACGACAAGTCCGCCGCGATCGCCAAGAAGGCGTACGCCGAGGGGAAGACCGTGCGACAGGTGGCTCTCGATGAGGGCGTGCTGAGCGCCGAGCAGCTCAAGGGACTGCTGGACCCCGAGAGCATGACGCAGGCACATTGAGAGACTCGTGATCGAAGAACGAAAAACGCCTCCGGAATCCGGAGGCGTTTCTATGTGGTCAACGACGGCTTTGCATCAACGCATGTCCCGCCGAACATCGACCCGGTCCCGGATCTCCGTACGGAGCTGCTCGACGAACGCGTCCAGCGCCATCACCGGCTGATCCTCGATGCCGTAGCGGCGCATCGTGACGGTGTTCTGCTCGGCTTCCTGCTCACCCACGATCAGGTTGATCGGGATCTTGCGGGTCGTGCCGGTGCGGATCTTCTTGCCCATGGTCGCGTTCGAGTCGTCCACCTCCGTGCGGACGAGATCCTTGCGCAGGATCGCCTCGATCTTCTTCGCGTAGTCGATGACCTTCTCGCTGACCGGGATGATGTTCACCTGCACCGGCGCGAGCCAGGTCGGGAACGCGCCCGCGTAGTGCTCGATCAGGAACGCGATGAACCGCTCGTGCGTGCCGAGCGGCGCGCGGTGGATGCAGTACGGCGTCTTCTCCTCGCCGTCGGTGTCGGTGTAGACGAGCCCGAACCGCTTCGGCACCGCGAAGTCGAGCTGGTTGGTGGTCGCCGTGAACTCGCGCCCGGTGACGGTGCGGAACTCGTAGTCGACCTTCGGGCCGTAGAACGCCGCCTCGCCGCGCTCCATGGTGTACGACAGCCCGAGGTCCTCGAGTGCCTCCTGCACGATCTTCTCCGTAAAGGCCCACCCCTCCGGGTCGTCCACGAACTTGTCGGCCTTCTTGGGGTCGTCGGGGTCCCATTGGCTGAGGCGCAGATAGTAGTCCTCGAAGCCGAACAGGTCATAGTAGGTCTTGTGCAGGTCCATGACCGCCTTGAACTCGCTCTTGAGCTGATCGGGGGTGACATAGATGTGCGCATCGTTCATGCACATGCCGCGCACGCGGGTCAGCCCCTGCAGCGCACCGGCCCGCTCGAAGCGGTAGCACCGACCGTACTCGCTCAGGCGCAGCGGCAGATCCCGGTACGAACGCTTCTCGGCCCGGTAGATCATGTGGTGGTGCGGGCAGTTCATCGGCTTGAGGTAGTACCGCTCGGTGGGGTTCTCATCGCCGCCGCCGTCCGGCCCCTCCTCGTAGAGCTCCATGGGCGGGAACATCGAGTGCTTGTAGAGCGGCAGATGGCCCGAGGTGTAGTACAGCCCCTCGCGCGTGATCTCCGGCGTGGACACCTTGTGATAGCCCGCGGCGAACTCCATCTCGTAGGCCAGCTTTTCGAGCTCGTGCCGGATCGCCGCACCGTTGGGCAGCCACAGCGGCAGGCCCTTGCCGACCTCGTCGGCGATGGCGTAGATCCCGAGCTTCTGCCCGAGGATCCGGTGGTCGTTCTTGCGGGCCTCCTCCACGGCCTGCGCGTGGGCCTTCAGCTCATCCTTGGATTCGAAGGCGTAGGCGTAGATGCGCGTGAGCTGCACATTCTTCTCATCGCCACGCCAGTACGCGCCCGCGAGCGAGTGCAGCTTGAAGCAGTCCGGGCGGAGCTGCTTCGTGTTCTCCACATGCGGACCCTCGCACATATCGACGAACGGCCCGTTCGTGTAGAAGCCGATCGTGTTGAAGCCCTTCTTCTCGTGGAGCTCTTTGCAGTACTCCACCTTGTGCGGCTCGCCCATGGCCTCCAGGCGCGTGACCGCCTCGGCCACCGGCAACTCTTCCTGTACGAACGGCTGGTCCTCGCGGCAGATCTTCTGCATCCGCTTCTGGATCTCCTTGAGATCCTCGTCGGTCAGCACAACGCCCTCGGGGAACAGGAAGTCGTAGTAGAACCCGTCGTCGATGGGCGGGCCGAAGCCGAGCTTCACGCCGGGGTACAGTTCCTGCACGGCCTGCGCCATGACATGCGCCAGCGAATGGCGGAGCTTGTAGAGGTCCGAGTTCTTATCAACAGTGCGCTCGATGACCGGCATCGCGGTTCCTCTCCTCACTGGCTCACATGACGCTGCCAGCGACGAAGGGCGGCCGGGTTCTCTGTCCGCGGCCGCGGTTGGGTTGGAAGGCGGGTGCAGCGACACACCCGCAGGGCGGAATCCTACCCGGTGTCCCTACCTCCTGCGCGGCAAGGAAAACGACCGAATGTCCACCGCTACACTCTGTCGTGCGCGCCAGTTACCACGATGACTATGTGATCCCCCTGCCGCCCCACCACTCGTTCCCGATGCCCAAGTTCTCGGCGCTGCGGGATCTGTTGGTCCGCGAGGAACTGATCGCTCCCAACGACATCATCGCCCCCGAGGAAGCCGATTGGGAGTTGCTGCGACTGGTTCATACCCGCGACTACCTCGAATCGCTCCGCTGCGGCTCGATGGCCATGTCCGCAGTTCGCCGCATGGGCTTCCCATGGTCGCAGGCGCTGGTCCGCCGCTCTCGTCTTGCGGTGCAGGGCACGGTGAACGCCGCCCGGATGGCCCTCGAAGACGGCATCTCCGGCAACCTCGCCGGCGGTACGCACCACGCCATGCCCGACCACGCCCAGGGCTTCTGCGTGCTCAACGACACCGCGATCGCGATCCGTTTCCTGCAGGAGTCCGGCCTGATCCGTCGGGCACTGGTCATCGACCTCGATGTCCACCAGGGCAACGGCACCGCCAAGATCTTCGAGCACGACCCGAGCGTGTACACCTTCTCCGTCCACGGCGAGAAGAATTTCCCGCTCCGCAAGGAACGCTCGACACGGGATGTCCCCCTCCCCGACCACATGGAAGATGCGGACTACCTGCGGGCCGTCGACACGCACCTGCCCTCAGCACTGAACGAGTCCGAACCCGACATCGTCTTCTATGTGCAGGGCGTGGACATCGTGAAGGGCGACAAGTTCGGGCGGGTGAATGTCAGCCGCGACTGCCTGCGTGAACGCGACACGAAGGTACTCAGCGCGGTGAAGGACCGCGGTTTGCCGCTGGTCATGCTCCTCGGGGGCGGATACGCCCCCACGCCCGATCAGACCGCGGACCTGCACGCCGAGATGCACCGCGCAGCCCGTGATGTCGGCTACTCGCTCGGTCCACAGGTTGCGACCTGATCCGCCGGATCGGGTAGAACACTCGCGTGGCCCAACCTGGGAGCGCGCGTGCAGCCGACCGAACTCAAAGACCAGCAGCTCGTCGAGCGGGCCAACGCCGGCGACCGGACCGCTTTCGAAACGCTGTACCTCCGCTACAAGGGCTGGGCCTTCCGCCTCGCCCTGCGCGAAACCGGCGGGGATGAGGGCCTCGCGGCGGATGCCGTGCAGGACTCCTTCATCGAACTGCTCGGCAAGTTCCCCGGCTTCGAACTGCGGGCCAAGCTCACCACCTACCTCTACCCGGTCGTGAAGCACAACGCCCAGGCCGCCGACCGAAAACGCCGGCGCATGACTCCGGCCGGGCCCGAAGTCGACCATTCCGACGAGTCCCCGACCACCGAACCCGACCGGCTCGATGGCCTCCGGGCCGTGATCAGCACCCTCCCCGACCACCACCGGGAGGTCGTCTTCATGCGCTTCCTCGACGACATGTCTCTCAACGAGATCTCCCTTGCCCTTGGGATTGCTCTTGGCACGGTGAAGTCGCGTCTGCACCACGCCATCGCCGCCCTTCGCGAGAACCCGGCCTGCCGACGGTACTTCGAGATCGAGCCGTAACCCTCGAATCTGGGCCAGAAACACTGATTTTCACATTTTCTCGCACGCCCGTGAACCTTTCCTCGCCGGGCGGACCTTCACCGGAGAGACACCATGACCTCCACCCCGAACCAACCCGACCCCACGCCGCGCAACGGATCGCTGGATTCCATCCCCGATCCCTTGCGTGGTGACCTGAAGCGGGCCTGCCGCGCCGAGGACGGCATTACCCCCCCAAGCCGGGTGGATGACGCCGTGTTCGCCGCGGCGTCGGCCCACTTCGCGAAGCCCGCCGCCCAGACCGAGGCCCAGACTGAAGTTAGTCCGGGTGTGCTCGGCTGGATCGGTCGCCGCCCGCTGCGCAGCGCGGGCCTGGGCGGGGCGCTGCTCGCGGCGTCGGTGCTGGTGGTCGTGCTGATCGTCTCCCCGAACCAGCCGTCGCCCAGCGACCGGTCGCTGGCGATGGACGCGATGATGGAGCCCGATTCGGATGAGAGCCAAACCATCGCTTCGAAAGAATGGCTTCGATCTCCTGCTACTCCGCCGCCGGCATCCGCGCGATCATCCGAAGATCTCGCCGCTCGTGACATGGCCCTTGAATCCGAGATGGCCGAATCGCTGATGGACATGGCTCCGCTTCGCCGCGAAGGGTACATCTCCTCTCAGACATCTCTTCAGGGCGATGTCAACGCCGACGGCAGCGTCACCATCGCCGACGCCCTGCTGCTCGCCCGATTGGTCGAGCAGGCCGGCGGCACGCTGGACGATCCCCGTTTCGATTTGCTCGGCAACGGCTCCGTCAGCCGCGCCGACGCCGATGCGATCGCGCGCCTCGTGGTGCGCCTCGCGCCGGCACCTGATGAATCACCCAACACGGAAGGAGCATCCTGACATGCTTCGCAACGCACTCATTCTCTGCACGCTGTTCGCCCTCGCCACCACATCGCTCGGCTTCCGAGCCACAACGACTATCCATGTTGAACAGAACGCCCCGACCGTCCGTTTCGCGGCGGTGGACATCGTGCTCACCCTGCCCGACGGAGCCGAACTCGGCTCGTACCAGGTCGAACTCGCACCGCTGCCCGAGCAGGCCGCACGCGTCCGCGTCGTCGGCATCGAGGGCGGCGAGCACGCCGCGTTCAAGACGCCCCCCTTCTACGACCCCAAGGCCATCGGCAACGAACGCGTCATCCTCGCGGCGTACTCCACCGCGGCGGAACTGCCGACCGGACGCTCGCGTATCGCCAGAGTCCACTACGAGATCACCGGTCGCGGCGAGCTGCCCGCGCTCGAACAACTCATCGAGATCCGCGCCTCGCTCGCGACCGACCGCGTCGGCGAAGAGATCGACGCCGATCCCTCGCTCACGCCCAGCCAAGGAAACCAGCCATGAACGCCACCATCCGCTCCGCTTCCGTGTGCATCGCCGCACTCGTCTTTGCCTGCACCCTCGGTGCCTGCGGGTCGGAGCCAGTGACCGAGAAACAGGCCATTACACCGGGGGACACGAATCCTCAGGTGAAACCGCTGACGAGCGTCCCGATTCCGCCGGAGCAATCGCCGACGACGCCATAACTCGGCGGCCCTGAAACCTCCTGATCCGCCCCCCGTCACTCCCCACACGAATCCCAATTGAGCAACGAGCAAAGGAGCCCGACCATGACCACGCCGACCGACACCCAGGCATCCACGAGCCCACCCAAGCGCCGACGCAAAATCATCCTCACTTCTGTGCTCCTCTCCGCCGTCGCCATCGGCGGCGTGATCGCCGCGTGCAGCACGCAGTCGGGGACGATGCACGATCGCTCAGTTGAGGCCCCTGCCGGCAGTGAATCGCAGGAGTCCGGTGCCGCCGATTTACGTTTTCTTACGGTTGGTCCACAGAGCGAGCGGCTCAGGCGTGAGGGCGAGGGCCGAACGCTACATTTCGCGCCAGGCACACCGCCTGCACAGAACTACGCTGACACTCACGAGTTTCATCGGGAATCCGAGCAGTCGACGAGGCTACTTGTCGAACCAAAGGCCAGCGGCCAAGGCGGCGGCGGAACTCGCCCCCAGGCCCAACCCACCGCCCCCTCCTTCGTCAGCGCCCCCGGCGAAGAGCTCTGGATCATCACGCGAAGCGATACACCCGCCGCTGTCGGCCCCCGCACGCTCTCTCCCGACGACCCCGGCTCCGGCTGCCTCGTCGCCGTCGTCCCCGGCCAGACGCAGCATGTCCCGGTTCCGCTTGAACACACCGAGGTCGGCGCGGAAATCCGCGGCTACATCGGCGCGGTCGGCGTGCAGCAGCGATTCCATAACCCCTTCGACACCAAGATCGAAGCGGTCTATGTCTTCCCGCTCCCCCAGAACAGCGCGATCAACGAGTTCCTCATGACCGTCGGCGACCGGACCATCCGAGGCATCATCCGCGAGCGGCAGGAAGCCGAAGAGATCTACGCCAGCGCCCGCGCCCAGGGCCATGTCGCCTCGCTGATGACCCAGGAGCGCCCGAACATCTTCACGCAGAAGGTCTCCAACATCGAGCCCGGCAAGACCATCGAGATCGACATCACCTACTTCCAGACGCTCCGCTACGACAACGACGCGTGGGAGTTCTCGTTCCCCATGGTCGTCGGCCCCCGCTTCAACCCCGCCGGCTCAACCGACGGCGTCGGAGCCGCACCGCGCGGCAGCAACCCGGGCACTACCGGCCAGTCCACGCAGATCAGCTACCTCGCCCCCAACGAGCGCAGTGGGCACGACATCGCCCTGACCGTCAACATCGACGCGGGCATGCCCGTCGGGCGCATCTCCTCGCGCTCGCATGTGATCGAGGTCGACCGCCACGATTCGACCCGCGCAACCGTCCGCCTCGCCCCGACCGACACGATCCCCAACAAGGACTTCGTGCTCCGCTACGAGGTCGCCTCCAGCGACATCCGCAGCGGCGTGATCACCCACGACAACGGCGACGGCACCGGCTTCTTCTCGCTCATGCTCGTCCCGCCCGCCGACGCCAGCTATCTCGAGCGCAAGCCCGTCGAGCTCGTCTTCGTGCTGGATGTGTCCGGCTCGATGGACGGGCAGCCGATCGAGCAGTCCAAGGCCGCCATGCGCCGGGCTCTCCGCTCCATGCAGCCCGGAGACTCCTTCCAGATCGTGCGCTTCAGCAACTCGGTATCGACCTTCAGCCCGCGGCCCGTCGAGGCGACGCAGAAGAACATCGAGCGCGGGCTGGATTACATCGAATCGCTCCGCGCCGGTGGCGGCACCATGCTCGTCGACGGACTGCGCGAGGCGCTGACCGCGCCCATCGACCGTGAGCGTCCCCGCTATGTCGTCTTCCTCACCGATGGCTTCATCGGCAACGACGCCGAGGCCCTTGGCACCCTCCATGACATGCTCGGCAACGCACGCGTCTTCTCCTTCGGCGTGGGCAGTTCCCCGAACCGCTACCTCATGGAGCGCATGGCCAAGCTCGGCAACGGCTGCGCGGCCTTCCTCGGCCTGAGCGATCCCGCCGTCGATGTCATGGACGACTTCTTCGAACGCGTCAGCCGCCCGGCGATGACCGATTTGGTCATCGATTTCGCCAACACCGAAGTGGACGGCGTGTACCCCCGCCGCCCGGCCGACCTCTACGCCGGCCGCCCGGTCATCATCACCGGTCGCTACACCGGCTCGCTGCCCTCCTGGATCACGGTCCGCGGCAAGCTCGCCGGAGAAACCCGCGATCTGCGGATCCCCGTGCGCGACGCCGCGGCGTCCGGTGAACGCTTCGACGCGCTCGCCGCGCTCTGGGCCCGCACCAAGATCGCCGACCTCGCCGAACAGATGCTGTGGACCCGCGATCAGGACACGCAGATCGGCCTCGCCGGCGAGATCGAGCGCATCGCGCTGGCCCACAACCTCATGAGCGCGTACACCGCGTTCGTCGCGGTGGACTCGCTCACCGTCACCGAGGGCAGCCACGGCGTGACCGTTCCGATCGCCGTGCCAGTTCCCGACGGGGTCCGCTACGAAACCACCGTGCCGAGCGGCTCGGCGACCAACTGAATCGGGATCGCTCGAAAACTCAGCGTGCTTCGACCGGCTGATCCGTGAGACCGAGTTCTTCCTTGGTCCACGGATTGGTCACGAAGCAGGCGCGACCGGTCTTGATGATGTAATCCTGGTGGTAGCCCTCGGCCTCGTAGAAGGTCTTCGCGGCTTCCACCTCGGTCACGATCGGCTTGCGGAACCGGTTGGCGGCCTGCAGTTCGCGGATCTTCGCCTCCGCCGCCTGCTTCTGGGCCTCACTCGTGTAGTAAATGCCCGACCGGTACTGCTCGCCGATGTCCGGGCCTTGGCGGTTGAGCTGCGTCGGGTCGTGCATCGTGAAGAACGCGTCGAGCAGACGCTCGTACGAGATCCGGTTCGGGTCGAACACCACCTTCACGCTCTCGGCGTGCCCGGTGCGCTTGCTCAAGACCTGCTCGTAAGTCGGGTTCTGCGTGGTGCCCTGCTGGTAGCCGCTGATCGCGTCCAGCACGCCCGGGCCCATCTGGAAGTAATGCTCGATGCCCCAGAAGCAGCCGCCGGCGAAGTACGCCGTCTCGGTCTCGACCGGGCGGCTCGCCTCGGGAACTTCCGTACCGTTCTCCACGAAGGTCAGCGACGCGGAGTTCAGGCAGTGGCGCTCGCCGGTCGGGGCCGGGCCGTCGTTGAACACATGCCCGAGGTGCGAATCGCACCGGGCGCAGTTGATCTCGGTCCGGCGCATGCCGTAGGAGTTGTCCGGGCGCTCGGTCACATGCTCGGGGTCGAACGGCTGGAAGAAGCTCGGCCACCCGGTGCCGGAATCGAACTTGTGGTCGCTGGAGAACAGCGGCAGCCCGCAGACGACGCAGGCGTAGAAGCCCTGCTTCTTGTTGTCGAGCAGCGTGCCACAGAACGCCGGCTCGGTGCCGGACTTCTGGGTGATCCGGTAGGTCTCAGGATCAAGCTTCTCGATGAGCGGCCGGAGCTGCTCTTTGGTCAGAGGGGTGATGTCGTAACCGGCCTTGCTGTACTGTGGAAAACTCGCGGACACGGTGCGTCCCTTCTGGGCGCCATCAGCGCCATTCGGAGCCATCGCCGCGGCGGCAAACACGGCGGCGAGAAACCCTACGGAAAACAATACGATTCGAACGATCATCTGGACCCTTCCGGAAGAATCAGGCCTTGGGGGATGCCACAGCCCTCACAGACGAGTTCGTCTGTCCCCGGATCAAGATTCCGGGATGACAGACTATTTCGGGGGCCGGGGCGGATTTCCAGCGTGATGCCCCTCAGCGAAGGCTGATTTTGACCCCGCACCACCTTGTCCTGATCTCATCCGGCAGGATCGATCGGAGACTATGCTCCGGCTCTGACGCCTCCCCGGACCCAGCACGAAAGGCAACCTGTGGCGAAACCACTGCCGAAGTTCAGCGCACCAGATCCCATCGGACCAGATTTTACCTCCCAAATCGAATTCACCCATCCGAACATCTGGGAACGTGAGCAGTATCCCGAGTGGTCGCGCTTGGTCATCGGTGCCCGGAACGCCGAGATCCCGCTCATCTTGGAGCTTTGCCGGGCGTTTGAAGGGCCATTCGGCGTTTTGTACGTGCTGACCGTGTCACATACAGACCGCAACCCGGCGAGATACCAAAGTGCGCAGCCGACTTCGTATGCCGAACTCGAGAGGTTCCTGATGAGGTTCCAGAACTTTCTCGAACAGGACGGTCGGCACCACCTCTGGGTAATGTCCGTAACAGGTGAAGGCCAGTTCATCTTCGACAATCACAACGTTGTGTACGCCTACGGCGACTTGGATCGCTACGAGCGCACACTCAGGCAGCGTGGATTCACCCCCGGTGAGATCCGCAATCCGAGCCCGCACTCGCATAATTACCACGGAGAATTCGCCCCCGAGGAGGACGCTGTAATGAACTACTGGGAGTGGATCGAGTTCCCGCTCCAACCCGATGACGACCCCATGTAAGGCGGATCTGACGGCGGCGACTGCGCACACACCCGGCACGATTCGATCTGGACATCTTGCGTCCAAAACGAACAAGGCCCGATCCACTGGACCGGGCCTCGAAAGCGGGTGATCGGATTCGAACCGACGACATTCACGTTGGCAACGTGACGCTCTACCACTGAGCTACACCCGCG
>CBFGVX010000032.1:0-31942 GCA_965652425.1 uncultured bacterium
TCGGTCCGGGGCGACGGTGCGTGGACCGCCGCGAACCGCAGCACGGTGTCATCCACTCGCATGAACCCGGCACGGTAACCCCAGCTCTCGTGCAGGCCCGGCGAGAGCGGGTTGTTGCCCCGTCCCGACAGCGGGTGCGTGCTGAGCACGAGGATCTGTCCGGGGTCGGTGTCCGCAGGCAACGCCCGGTGCGGAAAGTCGGCGAGGAGATCGGCTTGCGAATCGATCTCTTTCAGCAACGCTGCCGAAGCTTCGACGACGACCACCACCTGCGGCTCGTGCTGACGGATCAGATCGAAGATCTCGTCCGTTCTGTCGTTCCGGGAGAACATGTTCATCTGGAGCACGCGGATCATCGTGGCATCGTCGAATTCGGAAGCTGCTTCGAACGGAGCTCGCTCGACGAGCAGGACCCACGAAAAGCACGCCGCGGCGGTCACCGCGAACAGCGAACACCAGATCCACCTGCGGAAAAGAATCTGCCAGAGCGCGAGCAGCAGCAGCACGAGCGAACACTGGGCGATCAGGGTCGCGACGAAGTCGAATCGCCAGTCCGTGTCGATGAGCTTCGGAGACGCCGCGGCGGTCAGACCCGCGAGCAGCAGCAGACCCCGGAGTGTCCATGACGAGCACCGAAACAGGATGACGGCCCATCGTCTTGTCCGGGAGGGAAGATGATTTGTGCTCGGCTCGTGGGGCGGCATGGGTCAAGTGGTGCGACTGGGTGGGCGGGGATCAGTGCACCTTAGCGTCGATCATGTCAGCCGTTCAGATACGAAAAAGCGGGGCGTTGCTGTTGAGCAGCGCCCCGCTGGAGGAGAGAGAGAGACTCGGAAATTCGTGAACCCCATGGCAAGATATCGTCAATCTTCCGTATGCAAATAGAAAAATGGAAAATGGGTGATCAGTAGCCACCGTAGTAGGGGATTTTTCATCTGTTTTTCATGAAAAATTTATCCCCCGATACCATCTGTTGTGGTTTCTGTGATCTTGACCACTATTCGCTGCGGCCCAATCCGAGGTTCTGCACGGCATCGACGAGCAAACCATGGATGTAGGGCGGTGCGCAGATGATGCCGGTGTTCATCTCGAGCCGGACCCCGTGGGAGAACTCGAGCGGGTAGCCGAATATATCGGTGACCTGAGCGCCCGCTTCTCCGGCGATGAGCGATCCCGCGGCGTGATCCCAGATTTTCTCGACATAGGCCCGCCGGGCCGGCAGGCGGAGATAGGCATCGGCTTGGCCTCTGGCGACGATGGCGTACTTGGCCTGGCTGTCGAGTCGGACCGGGTCGGCGATCTCGATCCCTTGCTCGCGGATGAAATCCAGCACACGATCGGTGTCAGAAACGCTGGAGTGTTCCTTCTCGACTGAGGCGCAGATCGCCATCACTTCGGTTGGGTCGTGAGAGAGCCGGCGCATCGTGTGGCCGTCGCTGGCCCAACCGTCGGACTTCCGATCGCAGTGACTTTCCCAGACCCCGTCGCCCCGGATGGCCAGATAGAGACTGCCTCTTGGATCCACACGGGCAGGATCATCTCCTTGATTCAGAGAGAGATTGGGGCAGCCCAAGGCACCCAGAACAGGGTTGTCGTGCTCGATCCAGGCAAGACTGATGGCGTACTGCTGGCCCCGGAGAAAGCCCTTGGTGCCGTCGACCGGATCGAGCGTCCAGAAGCTGTGGAGCTCGTCCCGCGTGGGCTCGGCGTTGCCCCGATCGATCGCGTCCAGCATCTGGTCCATGCTCGCTTCGGGCCAGATGGTTCTTACGGCTTCGAGCACGGCCTGTGGCAGAGCAGGCGAACCCTGATCCAACCGCGCCCGGAGGTCATCGGCGTCCTCTTCGGCGACGAGGTGGACAGGTCCGAGCGCCGATTCGAGCAGGTGAGAGATGATCGCCTGCGAGGCGTAGTCCGCGACCGTGACCGGGCTGGCATCGTCCTTGAGCACACTGCGAACGCTCTCGCTGTGGTTCTGCACATGGCGGCAGGCCTCGGCGGCCTCGATCACGGCGTGCCGGGCGGCATCGAGCATGGTGGCGTAGTCGGGCATCGGGATCATGCCGTGGCTTCAGCGCGGAGTGCGCCGTGACGCTTGAGGAACTCCAGGCACTGCTCGACGCACTCTTCCAGACTGCGCTCGCCCGGCTTGAGATGCAGATCCGGGCTGGTGGGCGCTTCGTAGGGATCGTCGATGCCGGTGAAGCCCTTGATCTCGCCGGCGCGGGCTTTCCTGTAAAGTCCCTTGGGGTCGCGCTGCTCGCAGATTTCCAGCGGTGTGTCGGTGAACACCTCGAAGAAGGGCAGGCCCGCATCCTCATGGACCTTGCGTGCGCCAGCGCGATCGGCGGTGTATGGGCTGATGAAGCTGGCGAGCGTGATCTGGCCCGAGTCGGCGAACAGTTTGCAGACCTCGCCGATCCGCCGGATGTTCTCGGCGCGGTCCTCTGCGGAGAAGCCGAGGTTCTTGTTGAGGCCCATGCGGATGTTGTCGCCGTCGAGGCGGTAGCAGGGGGTTCCGGATTGAACGATGACCTGCTCGAGCGCCGAGGCGATCACGGACTTACCCGAGGCGGAAAGCCCTGTGAACCAGAGGGTGCAGCCGCGGCAGTTCAGGGCGTCCCAGCGCTCGGCGCGGGTGATATTCCCTTCGTGCCAGTGGAGATTGGTGCCTTTGATCTCGGTCATGGTGGGGCCTGCTGTAGGGATGAATGGTGGTCGGGATTGACCGTGGGAGCCATAGGGTAGCCGCTCCGGCGGCTTCGGGGTTCAGCCCGGGCGGACGAAGATGACATCCACCTGCCGGAGCGTTCCCGAGGGGGTGGAATTGAGGTTGTAGATGTTGTGCAGGTCGAAGCCCCGGTCGTAGAACTCGGCGAGGGCGTGATCGAAGCGTTTCTGACCTTTGTAGGTGGGCTGGGTGATGACCTCGGTGTAGATGCAGCCGATGCGTCCGTCCCGGCAGAGCTCGGCGGCACCGGCCATCACGAGCGGCTCGGCTCCTTGCACATCCAGCTTGAGGATGTCGATGCGTGGGATCCCGAGCGTTTCCACGACGCGGTCGAGGGTTCGGACCTCGATCCTGATCGTGCTCTGGGTATCGAGCAGGCCGCTCCCCCAGGTGTCGCTGGCGCCCGTGTCGGTTTCGAGGATGGAGTTGGTCGCGACGCTGGCGTTGGCGTTGAGGTCGACCTCGCCCTCGCGATCGGCCAGCCCGAATCGGTGGCAGGTCACGCGCGGGTCGTCCTGATTGCGTTCGGCGAGGCGATCGAACGATTCGGGGAAGGGTTCGAAGGCGTGGATGGTGCAGGAGGGGATCAGCGAGCGGAACTTCGCGGTGATGTAGCCCCGGTGCGCACCGACATCGAAGATGACCGGTTCGGCGATCCCGTCGGTGAGCCGCTTGAGTTCGAGGTAGGGATCGGACTGCCCCGACCCTTCTCCGGTCGGTCTCGAAAGTTTGCGAAGGATCGACTTCATGCCCACACGCGTCTCCGTTCCCGCCCGTCACCGGGGGCGTGCCGGAAGGTAGCACATCACCGGCGCGGGGGGTGTGGGGCGTGAGCCATCAGCCCGAGATGCCGACCGGCATCCTGCGATCAACCGTGCCGATGGGGCCCTCCTGATGGCTGAGACTGGGCGGGAGCGGTGCATCGGCACGCAGGGAATCGAACGAACGCAGCGATTGAGTGAACTCGGTGATGACGAAGATCGATGGGCTGCGGTCGGGGTCGATCTCTCCATCCGGCGTTTTCGCGGAGGAGACCCATACGAGTGCCGCGAGCGTGTCGGATTCGATGAGCCAGGATCGGAGCAGACGGACCGTCTCTTCGTTGTCGAGGCCTGTCACACCGACCATGGCCCGTGCTCTGGCCTGGAGTTCGATGCTGTCCTCGGCGGTAGCATCCAGCGGTTCGTACCCTGCGGTTTCCAGAAGTCCGGTGAACCAATCGGCTCGCTCCCTGGTCCGTGGTCCGTCCTGAACGGACAGGTCGTGGATGATGAGAGCGCCGGTGTCCGTTCCGCGATCGGAACCATTGCTGAAGATCCGTTGCATTGCAGCGGTGGGGTCGGCGAACCATTTGGTGCGGCCGGGTTCTGAAGACTCCTGATTGGCGATCAGCAGGCCCTGATCGATCCCGGCGAAAACGAACGAACCGGAGTCGCGATCTCCGGAGAGCTTGATGGTGGCCTGCGGCACATCGACCGGGATGGACCAGGCAGATCGGGCGATACTTGGAGAACCAGAGACGAGCAGGCGGGCTGCAACACCAGCGGATCCGAGAATGAGCAGCACCGCAACCACGCCGATCATGACACCCCGGTTCGGGTTGGTGCTGAACTTCTGCTGGCGCGTGGCCCGGCGTTCGCGGACTCGCTGCTGGGCGGCGCGGACCCTTGCCTGGGCCTGGGCGCGCTGCTCGGCGGCGGTCAGGGGCGATCGGCGACGGGGCGGAACGGGTGTGCGGGCTGCCGCGGCGTGGGCGCGCGGGGGTTCGGCTGCGGGCTGGTGTGCAGCGCGGATGCCCTCGATGGTGTATCGCCCGGTCAGCCAGTCCTGAACTTTGAAGCGGGTTTTCTGACCCGGACGGTGGGGCGGCGGTGGAGGCGGGGGAGCAGCGGCGTGACGGTGGGCGGCGCCGTGGGAGTCCCCGGCGAAGACCCAGTCCGGTTCACCCGCTGGTGCCCCGACGGGCTGCGGATCAAGCGGCTGCGGAGCTGCGCCGCCCATGGAGGGAAGGTCCTTGGGCTTGAGCGCGAAGGGATCGTCGGCCTCCATGACGACGCGGAGGTCGGTCAGCATCTCCTCAGCGCTGGAGTATCGCTGGGTGAGTTCGGTCATGGAGCGACGGATGATCCAGCGCAGCGCGTCCGGGCAGCGTTTGCTGATCTGGCTGAGCCCGCCGTGGGCGGGGAAGGAGTTCTCGATGGCTGAGAAGAGCACCGCGCCGGCGCCGTAGATGTCGAACTTGACGCCGTCGACTTCGTGGACCTTCGCGCCGCGCAGCGCCATGCGGACCATCTCCGGATCGCGGAAGTACTCGGTGCCGTGCGTGGTGAGGGTCATCGCCGAGCGCAGCGGCGTGACGAGGCCGAGGTCGACCAGCGTGGCGTGATCACCGTTCACGATGATGTTGTCGGGTTTGATGTCCTTGTGCCACAGCCCGCCTCGGTGGTACACGCTCAGGGTGTTGAGCAGTTCTCCGATCAGGCCGAGGGTGTAGCGCAGCTGGCGCGGTGCAAGCCCGCCGGGTCCGCTCTCGGCGTGCAGACGCTGGGTGACGGTGCCCAGCGATTCTCCGGGGACATAGGGCATGGCGTAGTAAAAGCGGGAGTCCGAGAGCTCGTGCTCCAGAACCAGCCCGAGCTTCTTGGCGGCCTCGAGCGCCCGGCTCTCGCGGACGATCTGGGGCATGCTCGAACCGTCCTTGAGCGAGAAGCTTTTGATGACGACCTGATCGACATCGGTGATGCCGCGACGCTCGAACGAGGCCCGCTTGCGATCATCGGGCTCGGCGACGAAGAGCTTGCCGCCCGATCCGCCGCCTTTGAGCGAGCCGACGATGGTGTAGCCCTCGAACTCGCCGGTGCGCTTCGAGGGCTTGTCCGGGCCGGGAGCGGCGGCGACGGCGTTGGCCACGCGGACCTCCATCCCCTCGGTCAGCCCGTTGAGCAGGAGGAACTTGGCCGGATGGCCGATGCACACTCGGTAGAGGGCGCGCGAGGCCGTGGAAAGTTCGTCCTTCAACGCACGCCCGAAGTGGTCGGCGTTCGACCAGCGGGCGATGACGACATTGAGCACCACCAGCAGCGACAGCGCGATCGCGGCGAAGATCGCCCCGATCATGCGGAACACATCGCTGATCATGCCGGTGATGAATCGGAAGATGTGCGTGATGACCCAGCCGATCGCCCGGAAGAAGCCCTTGAAGAACTTCACGGCGAACAGGATGAGGAAGACCGCCAGCACGGCGGCGAAGATGCCGCCGACGATGATCAGCAGGATGCCTAGTAATGATGGTGCCATGCCGGTTCCTCCGCTCGGCCCGATGCCCGGGTTCTCAACGGAACGCGGGGTCCTGCTCGCCGCGGCGATCCTCTACCTCCTGGCGGTAGATTTCACAGATCGCCTCATCGAACAACGCGTCCTCTGCGTTGCTGGGATTCAGCATCAGCCCGTTTCGCTCGGCCTCGGCGATTTCGTCCTGCGTGAACGAATAGGTATAGATGACCTCGCCCAGACGCTTGCGGAGCAGTTCGCGGACCTTGGCCAGCCGGCGGCTGACGGTGGGCTCGCTGACGCCCAGGGCTTCGGCGACCTCCTTGCCGGATTGCCCGTCGAGGCACCGGAGCTGGAACACCGCGAAATCCGAGAACTCGGCCTCGCGCTCGACCATCCGGATCGCGGCGGTCACCTTGGCCCGGAACACCCGCGCTTCGTACTCACCGTCCGGGCTGGTTCCGGCGGATTCGCTCATCCAGGCCTCGTCGAGGGAGACGCCCCGGTTGCCTTTGCCGCGCTTGATGGCCATGCGCCGGTCCATCTCGTCGCCGAGGGTGTGCTTGGCGATGGCCAGCAGCCAGGTGCTGAAGCGGGCTCCCTTGTTGGGGTCGTAGCGGTCGATCGAATCCGAGAGAGCCGCGAGCGTTTCCTGTGAGAGGTCACGGACGGTCTCGTTACCGATCCTGCCGCGCCCCCATTTGGCGAGCTGGGCCTCGAGCACCGGCCCGAAGGTTTCCCAGAGTTCGTACCACGCGGCGGAATCCCTGGCCCGCAGGCGGGCGACGAAACCGGTCGTGAGGTTGTTGAGCATGGCGTTCCTGTTCGGGAGCGGGAATGGGCGGCAGCCCGGCATCGGGCGCGAGCGGATGTCTACCCAGTACAGAATACGCCAATTTACGGGCGTTTCCTGTCCTGAAACCGGTGAGTTCGGACGGGTCAGCGGGTCAGAGGATGATTTTTCAAGTTTTTTGACTGGGGTGTGAAATCGCACGGACGGGTTGCGGAACAAGGGTACGGACCGGGTCGATCGCGACCCACCACCTGCAAGGACCAACGCGAGGCGGCCGGAGTTCGGCCGCTTCGTCCAGAGAGAAAGGATCCGAAATGGCCTGCATCACCAAACCCCTGTTTCGCCTCGCAGTGATCGGCGGTCTTGCCGCGGGCGGCGTGTTCCTGCTCGCCCAGACCCCCCGTGGCGGCGCGATGTACTCTCAGATCAAGACCAAGATCAACAGCACCATCGATTCGGCGATCGACGACCCCGTTGCTCTGCGTGCACAGCTTCGCAGTCTCGAACGCCAGTACCCCGAGCGGATCGCCAAGGTGCGCGGCGAACTCGCCGAACTCACCGAGCAGGCCGATCGCGTGGAACGCGACCGCCAGATCGCTTTGAAGGTCGTCGAGATGGCTTCGGCCGATCTCGAGACCATCACCGGGCGGCTCGAACAGGCCCGCACGGTCCGCGAAGAGTCGCCCGGCGCGGTGATCCGGGTCCGGTTCGAGGATCGCACCATGTCGCTCGAAGAGAGCTACAACCGTGCGACGCAGATCCGCAACACGATCAGCGCCTACTCGACCCGTGCGAGCGAATCGGAGCGCAGTCTCCAGGTGCTCGGCCAGCAGTCGCAGCGCCTGACCGACCTGCTCAACGAACTGGAGAAGGAGCACACCGCGTTCCAGACCCAGCTCGCCCAGCTCGACGGCCAGATCGAGGTGATCGCCCGCAACGAGAAGCTGATCGACATGGTCGAGCAGCGCGAGAAGGCGATCCGCAACCTCGACCGCTTCGAGACGGTCAGTCTCGACCAGGTCTCCGGGCGCATGGCGAAGATCCAGGCGGAGCAGGAAGCCCGTCTGTCGAGTCTGCTCTCGGGTGCCGAGCGTCGCAGCTACGAGGATCTGGCCGAGCAGGAACTCAGCCGCGAGAACACCGCCCGCGAGATCTTCGAGCACACGATGAACCTGCCGGTATCGCTGCCTAAGCAGACCATCGAGATCGGCGAGGACGGCGTAGTGAAAAGCGATCACGACCGTCGCGGCCCCGTGGCCTCCCGCGATCAGGTGATCATCGACTGATCGATTGATCCCCGCGTCTCTACTCCCGACGGTGCGTCACCACCAGTGACGCACCGTTGTCATTTTTGCGAGATCGAAACTCAGTTTGTGGCCGCGTTGCCGCTGCGCTGGGCGATCATCCGGCGCAGGGCTTCGAGCCGCAGCCGATGCTGTTCGCGGTCCGGCTCGATTTCGGTCAGCGCGAGGATGTGACGCTCCGCTTCATCGAGCCGACCGACCTGGATCGCGGCGGCGGCGGCGAGTTCGCGGTTATTGGCATCGAACGGCGCGACGCGGGTCGCGCGAGTCGCGTACTCCATGGCCTTCGCGCTGCTGCGCTGGGCGGTGTGCAGCCGCGTGAGCCGTTCGGCGTAGGCGGCGGAGTTCACTTCCCGCGCGTCGAGGTATTCCAGGTGGGGGATCGCCCGCGTCGGGTCGTCCGAAGCGAGGTACAGGCGCGCCAGATGCTGGTGGGGCATGGGGTCCACCGGGCGAGCCGCGGCGTATCGCTCGAGCAGCTCGATGTGGCGTTCGTCCACCGTCCCGCCGTTGCGCGTGATCTGCTCGCGCAGGTGCAGCTCGAGCAGGTCCGGATGATCCGGGTGCTCCAGCAGCCAGTATTCGACGAGCTGCGGCGAGATCCGGATGAGCTGCGGGTCGAACTCGGGCTGAGCGTCGATCCCGGTGAGACGCATCGCGGCACCCCTGGCAAAGTCACCCAAATCACGGGCGATGCCCTCGGCAAGGTCGAGGTCCTGCACGGACTCGGCGATGCGAAGCTGCCGCAGACTCGGCTCGGTCACCATGCCCCACGACATCGCATCGCGGTAGGCCCAGTCCTGGAACCGCTCGAAGAATTCGCGCTGGCTGATCCCCAGCACGCGGGTCATGGCGGCGTCCTCCCGCTCTCCAGCGGCGTAGGCCTCCATGAGCAGCAGGGGCGTGCTCTCGCCCCATTCGGTGGCGATGAACTCGTACATCCAGTGCCCCTGGGCGTAGGCCTGCGGGCGCGAGTCGGTGCGAGTAAACGCGAGGTTGATCTCACGCATGTCGAACAGCGTGCCGCTGAGCAGCGCCTGCGTCAGTAACTGAGCGCGCGAGAAGTCCCGCGGGGCGACCTCGCTGTAGACCGCCGCTGCTTCGGTGAACCAGTGGGGGATGCGGTTGCGCGTCTTGCTCAGCGTGATGGTGTGGGCGTACTCGTGCCGGAAGACGCGCAGCCAGTCGTACTCGCCCATGTTCCGCTTGCCGACGCGCGGGACTTCCATGGCGATCAGCGGGCCGGTCGCGGCGGCGACGGTGTGGATGCCGGGCATGCCGACAATCCGCACGGCGAACCACTCGTTGTCCGGTGCCAGTTCGAGGACGGCCTTGAAGTCGGGCTGGTGATCGTAGATCTGCACGAGATCGCGATGCACGGCCTCGATCGGCTCGATCATTTCCCGAGCGAGCACGCCATCGATGCCGGGCTTGTAGCGCACGATGAACGAATCGCTCTCGATCGTTTCCCATCCCTGCAAGTCGGTGAGGAGCTTGACGCTGTTGGCGACGCGGACATTGAACGGGTCGAGCTCCTGCGCTCGCCGAAGGGCCTGCAGCGCTTCCCGGTCCTTCGCGGCCTGCACCAGAAGCAGGCCGAGCTCGGCGTGACCGCGCGGGTCGTTGGGCTGCATCGCGATCGCGCGACGGAGGTACGCCGCGGCCTCGTCGTACTGGCGACGCTCAGACAGCGATTCGCCCACACGCAGCAGGGCCAGCGGCGAATCCGGAGACAATTCGGCGAACTGCTCGATCGCTCTCTCGGTCCGTGCCTCGTCGTAGCTCATCGCTTCGATACCGGCGTGGAGCGCGGCGATGTCGCGGCTGCGCGGGTACCACCCTCGCACGCGGGCAAGGAAGGAGGCCGCGCGATCCGGGTCGTTCTCGCGCATCCAGCGACGCGCCCGGATCAGGTCCGCATCGAGCGATGGCATCGCACGGTCCGGAGCGATCCGCTTGACATTCAGTTCGAGTCGCTGGGCAACCGCCGCGGCACCGTCGACATTGAGGCCGTCCACATTCGCTTCGCCGAGCAGTCGCCACGCCCCGGCCGCCATCGGGTTGATCGCGAGGACCTGATGCAGAACCTCGATGCCGTCCTGGCGGTTGCCGCGATCGAGCAGCAACTCGGCTTCGAGCAGCAGCGCTGGCCAATGCAGACGGTTGATCTCCTGATGGACCTTGCTGAGCAGGCCAATCATCCGTGTGTAGCCCGCGGCCGGGGTTCCATCGAGCTTGGCCTTGAGACGAAGCGCGCGGACGCCGTTCAGGATGCCCTCCACATCGGACACCCGCTCGGCGCGGGGCAGGTCATCGAGCACGGGGGCGATTGTTTCAAGAGCGAGGTCGTACCGCCCGAGTTGTTCGAGCGCCTCCGCGAGCAGGACTCGCGCGGCGTTGGTGTCGATGCCCTGCAGGGTATCGATCGCACGGCTCAGTTCCCCGCGATGAACCAGCGACTCCGCGCGGGTCAGCGGGTCGACGGAATCATCATCAAAGACGGGGTGCGCGTACGCGCCAGTGATCAATGCCGCCTGCGCTCTGAGCCGCGTATCTTCGAGGTCGGAATCGGTCCAGAGCCCGTGAAAGACCCGTCGCTCAGCGCGCTCCTCGGCCGAGAGATACGGCAGGTCGATGACGCGCAGCACCGCCGGCAGGGTGTCGGGAGCGCCCGCCGGTGCGGGGCGATCCGGGTTGATGGACGGCTGTGCGATCGCCACTGCTTGCACCGAGCAGGCCAGGCCGACGGCCGCGATCAAATGAACGATGCTTCTCTGCCTCGCGATCACCGCTCGCCCTCCATTGGCAGTCGATCCACCTGCACGGTGTAACCGTCTCTCGGCTCGGGAACGATCATCTGCTCGTTGGTCACTCCCGCGTTCACTTCGACTCCGGTCATCAGCACGATCGCGGTATCGACCTCGCGTCCTCTGGCGTTCGTGCGAGAAGCACGGGCCATGAGCGGTAGCCAGCGATCCGGATTGTCGCCGGATTTCCAGTACCAGAGCCGGATCGTGTCGAACTCGTCCTGCTCCTTCTGGAGCGGCTTCAGCTTCAATTGGATCGCACCGGTCCGCTCGACGGCCTCCCGGTAACTGGCAAACGGGTCTTCGCTCGCGCCATCATGATCTGCTTCCAGAGACTGCACCGGATCGACCATCTCCACGGCGTAGCGACTGAGGATGTCCGCCTTGCGCTGGCCGATCGGGATCGGCAGCGGGCCCTCGCCAAGTCGGAGCGGATCGACCTCCTGACCGGCACGCGTGATCTCGCGCTTTCGGAAGGTCCGGTCGTCATCGTTTCGCTCGATCAGCCAGCGACCGTCGAAGGCCCAGGATTCGTTGAGGTCGCGGACAACATCCAGATCCGCGTACCGGTTGAACCGCACGACGAACGAGCGTGTTCCGGCGCGGTTCTGCTGCCCCTCCGGCGTTTGGTCACGGAAGAACAGTTCGCCGAACCGGTACTGCCGGTCGCCCAGCGTCGCATCGATCCGGTCGTACACGATCCGTGCTCGCAGGTCTCGCATGCCGCGATCCGCGGTTTCGAGTTCGGTCAGGATCCGGTCGACTTCCGGGTCCGGGTGCGTCGGCTCGGTGTGCACGGGCTGCGGCTCATCGGTTGTTGCCGGCGGAGCATCGGGAGTTGCCAAAAAGCCAACGATCGCGAAGACCAGAATGTGCAGGAGACCGAGCGTGTTCATGGTTGACCTTCCGTGGTGAGCACCCGTCCAAACGATACCCGTCCGGATGGGGAAAGGTGCGGATTTGCCAAGCCCGTGACACCTCAGACGCGATCCGCAGCCACGCGGCGGTGTGCTGGTACGCTACTGCGGATGAACGCCAGAACATGCACATTCCATTCCCTGAGCGCGGCGGCCCTGTTGGCCGGGTTTCTGGGCATGGTGTCGATTGGAATCGCTCAGGACGCTCCCCAGCCCTCCCCCAGCGGCATGACCTTCGCGCCGGTGGCCTCGGACGGGTTGGGTCTGGAAATTCCCGACGCCGCGATGCAGAAAGGCACGGTGTACCACCTGCTGCCCGGCCGAGCGGTCCAGGCAACATTCCAGAGCGACACGCCCATCGAGTCGTTTCAGGGAGAAACCGATGCGATCGTAGGGTTCGCCATCGTGGCCTCCCCGGAGCAGATCGCAGAAACGCTCCAGAACGACACCCCGGCCGAACGCGGCGTCCTCCTCGGCGCAGAGTTCGCGCTGCCGGTGGACACCATACGAACCGGGATCGACATGCGAGACCGGCATCTGCTGACCGAGCAGTGGCTCGATGAGGCCAACCATCCTCACCTCCGCTTCCGCCTGGCCTACCTCGCCAACCCCATGGATGTGACGCCACAGCGCGCTCCGGAGGGATCGCTTACGGTGCGGGGCGAGTTGGTGGGGGACATGACCATCCGCGGCATCACGCGCCCGCTGCGCATACCCGAAGCCACGATCGCTTTGCTTCCCGAGTCGGAGTCCACGAGCCGCGTCGCCGCCGGTGATCTCATGGCGCTGCGCTGCCGCTACACCATCACGCTCGGCGATTTCGGGATCGACAACGCGATCGTCGGCAGGCAGGTCGCGCGGAGCGTGGAGATCGATCAGGTGCTGTACTTCTCCACGGTCCGCCCGGAGGCGCCGCCCGAAGATCCGGATCAGTCCGAATCATCATCGAACGGTTCGGAAGACGAGGAGTCGTCAGACTCGCCCAGCGAGGACAGGTAATCCCGGAGGATCGCCGCCGCGGCGAGGGCGTCCCGCTTGTTCTTCTTCTGCTTGTGCGTCATGCCCGATCGGGCCATTTCCCAGTCCGCCTGCACCGAGGTCAGCCGCTCGTCCTGGAAGTGGACCGGCAGCGTGAGGCGAGCGGTGAGTCGTTCAACGAAGGACCGAACGAGTTTGGCGCGCGGGCCTTCGGTGCCGTCCATGTTGTAGGGAAGACCGATCACCAGCGCATCGGGCTCGTGCTCGCGAGCCGCGATAACGAGTGCGTCGAGCAGCGTTTCGCCCGGCTTCATCGGCTGTTCGATCACTCCGATCGCGCTCACGATCCCCGATTCATCATCGCCGCTCGCCAGACCGGTGCGTCGGTCGCCCAGATCGATGGCGAGGTATCTCATGGTCGGACGCGAGCCCCGTCAGTGCGCGCTGATGATGCCGCTGCTGTGCTCGGGAACGGGTGAATCGGATCGGGCGATGGAGCCGCTGGGTGCGGTCTGCACGGCCTGCCCGGCGATCGGGCTGAACCGCGATCCGGCCAGAGGAATCCGCTTGTTCACATTCGCCTGAGGCAGCTTCGGGTAGAGCACCATGCCCGCGATCGCGAGAGCGATGTTCACCAGCAGGTAGACCAGCAGCGAATCGATCCGAAGGAAGTTCACCGTCGCGATGGTCACGAGCAGCACGATGGTCGTGGGGATCATCGCGTTCCAGCAGAGCTTCATCATCTGGTCGTAGCGAAGGCGGGGGATCGTCCAGCGGATGAACATCGCGAGCACGATCATGAAGATCACCTTGCCGAAGAACACGGTGAATTTCAACAGAGCCGCGAGCAGCCCGGTGTCCTCCGGCTGGAGGCCCGGCACGAACGGCAGGTGGTACCCTCCGAGGAACAGCAGCACGAAGAACGCCGAGCCGGTGACGAGGTGCGCGTACTCGGCGAGGAAGAACAAGGCGAAGCGCATCGACGAGTACTCGGTGTGCCAGCCGCCGACGAGCTCCTGCTCGCACTCGGCGTTGTCGAACGGGGCTCGGTTCCCTTCCGCCAGCGTGCAGGCGTAGAACAGAAGCGCCGCGAGCGGATGGGCAAGGATGTACCACACCCCTCCCCCGGTGGTCTGCGCTTCGACGATGGCGTTGGGGCCGATCGTCCCGGCGGTCAGGACAATCACCAGGATGCAAAGGCCCATCGGGATCTCGTACGAGATCATGCCCGCGGACGCACGCAGGCCGCCAAGGAACGAGTACTTGTTGTTGGAGGCCCAGCCGCCCAGCGTCATGCCGTAGACGCTGAGAGAAGCGACCGCGAGCAGGAAGATGAAGCCGATGTCCACCGCCGCCGCGCCGACGATCGCTTCGCCCCCGGCGACGAACTCCCGGCCGCCGATGACGATCGGGTCCATCGCGATCACGCCTCCCCAGGGGATCACCGCCCAGCCGACCAGCGCCGGGATCACCGACAACATCGGCGCGAGACTGAAGAGGATCCTGTCGGTCTGCGGCGGCCGGTAATCCTCCTTCAGAATGAACTTGAGCCCGTCCGCCAGGGACTGTCCCAGCCCCCAGAACCCGAACCCGCGAAAGAGCTTCTGCAGCAGGGGCAGGCCGAGGTCGAAGCCGACGCGGTTCGGACCGACGCGGTCCTGGATGTACGCCGAGATCTTCCGCTCAAAGTAGACCAGGATGCCGACGGTGCCCAGGATCAGGTGGATGATGACCACCGCCACGATCACGCCCACAAAGAACTGCGGGCTGAGCGGAAAAATCGTATCGAGGAGACTGTCCATAGGGTCGGCATGGTACGCCGATCGGCCCGCCACGGAAAGCCGATCGAGGCAAAGAAAAGCCCCCGCGGCTCCGCGGGGGCGATCACTCAGACAGACCCGAGATCAGGTCAACTCAGCGCCGGCGACGCACCGCGGCGAACCCGCTGAGAAGCAGCAGGGCACCGGTACCCGGTGTCGGCACGATGTAGAACCCGCGAGCATGCTCGCCCTCAAGCAGGACCTCGTACCCGGTCCCATCGAGGTTGATCGAAGAGATCTTCGAATCCGTCAGCCCGCCGCGCTCGGAGAAGACGAGTTGGCCGGTCAGCGGATTGTAGATGATCGACTCGGGTTCAGCCAGACCCGATGCGATTTCGGTGAGCGACTGGAAGTTGCCCGAACCATCGAGATCCACGCGAAGGATCGATCCATTCACAAAGTCGGTGACCCAGAGACTCGAAGAGCCAGGTACCGCGGCGATCCCTCGGATGTTGAGCAGATCCGAGCCGAACCCGGTTTCGCTGCTGGCAAAATCCAGAACGGGAGCGTTGCCAAGGTTGTACGAATTGCTGTTGGCATCGTATTCCAGACGCCACAGAGTCGACGAGCGACCGTCCGCCAGACCGTTGTCGAAAGAACCGCCGTTGACGGAGGTTACGAAGTAATCGTTCGAGAACGGATCGGCCACAATCGAGTGGCCGTCATCGAACCGCACGCCGGATCCGTTGTTGTCTTCGATGTGAACCGGACCAACAGCCCCACCCAGCGAGACCGAGAAGATCCCGTCGATCGTATCCTGCGTAACCGGTGAACCAGGATTGGAGACAGTGAGCAGACTTGAGGTCGTCGAGTCGTACACAAGGCCGACAGGGTTCTGCAACGGGTTGCCCTGGGTCAGATACGAAGCGCTCGCAGCTCCGAACAGGTTGTCGATCCGCAGGATTCCCGCATCGACCTGGTTGGGAAACGGCAGCCGACCATCAGCGACATAAAACTCGCCAGCCGGTCCCGCCGTGATGTTCGCCAGACGGGTATTCGAATCGAGCGATGCCCACAGCGTGCTGGCGGTGTTCGTCCCGGTATCGAGGAAGCGAACAGCGTTCTGTTGCTGACTGGTGAAAACAATTCCCTGCACTCCGGCATGGGCAGCGCCGCAGGCGGCGAGCAAACCGACGACTCCGATGGCAAGCGAGCGTGACATGATGTTCATCCTCTCAGTCTCTTCGAGTTACACACTTTTATCTGCCCCGTGGCAGGTGGCTGAGATAAACGATACCTCGGAAAACAGGCAAAGGCCTGCTTCGAGTCAAATATTCATACTGAAACAGCCAGTCCGACCCGTTTATATTCGGACCATCCCTCGGCGGCGTTCGACTCAACCCTTACTGCAGGTTCACCGGCATCACCACATAGACAAAGTCGTTGCCGCTCTTGATCATCCCCGGCTTGTTCGGGGCCTTCATCTCGATCATCACCTCTTCCCCGGGCAGAACCTTCAGGGCATCGATGATGAACGCCGGGTTGAAACCGATCTCGATGTCGTCCCCGTCGAAGGACTTCATCTCGACATTGATCTCCGCTTCACCCATTTCCGGGGCGCGGCTGGAGATCTTCAGGGCCTGGGTGTCCTTCCCGAACGCCATACGCACCCCACGCGACTCCTCGTTGGTCAGCAGGGCAGCGCGCCGGACGGCCGATCCCAGCGATTCCACCGCGAAGGTCGCCCGCTTGTCCTGGTCCTTGGGGATCACATCCTGATAGGGGGGGAAGGTCCCGTCCACCAAGTTCGAAGCGAGCACCGTGCCGCCGATCCCGGCGACATCCGAATCGTCGAACTTGAAGAGGATCTGGTTGTCCGTGACCGCCACCTGGACCTGATCGCACCCGCCCAGCAGCTTGTTGGCCAGCGTCAGCGCCTTCGTCGGGACGATGCAGGTCGAAGGCGAATCTCCGGCATGCTTCGAAGCGCTCGCCTTCGCAAGAGCGAGGCGTCGGCCGTCGGTCGCGACCATCTCGATCTTCTTGCCCTCGCGACGCAGCAGCACGCCGTTGATGGCGTACCTCGAATTCTCCCGAGCGGTCGAGAACGCGGTCCGCGTGATCAGCGTCGACAGAACAGAGGCATCGATCGTGAACGAATCCTCGCCGGATTCTTCGGGAAATTCGGGGATCTGCGGGAAGTCCGCGGGCGGGTAGCCGTACACCTTGAAGTGCGCATCGGTACCTCGGATGTTTGTCATCTCGCCGTCCGATTCGATCGTCAGTGTCGGATCCTTGTCCTCGGCGCTGACGATCTGGCGGAGCTTGTCGGCGGGGATCAACGCCTCGCCTTCTTCCTGGACCTCGGCTTGCGCACTGGTCATCCGGATCGAGATCTCGGCGTCCGTCGCCGACAGCGTGATCGTGCCGGCGCCGCCGTCGCCGTCCTTGCGGGCATCAAACTTGATGCAGGTGAGCTGAGGGCGAGGCGAGCGTGAGGCCACGACACCAGACACCAGATTCACCGCATCCAGCAACGCAGATCGGTCACAGATCACCTTCATCGATATCAACTCCGCTCAGCAGTGGCGGGACGCAACACCCGCCATTGAACTTCTCAGAACCCTTCCGAGGGCAGCGTTCGCTCGGATTGTACCGGCATGCACTACACCGCGAGGGCCAAACGGCCCGTGCCACTACCGATGGGGTGCAAGCTTCCATCGCCCGAGGCCATCCCAGTATGCCGGATTCGGGGAGGCGGCACGCTTCCCGAACAACCTACCCACCGGTTGCTCACATCATTCGACCACCGCATCACCCTCTGATTCCGACAATTTCTCCGGCCGAAGCCGGGTGAAATCGGTTGTGATCCGAACGGCTTTGCCCGATACTGCGTGCCCCTCTAACCACGCTCGGCGTGGTGCGCGGTTTTGTTCGCTAATCATTCGGGTATCCGGGCAGCCCAATGCGGATATTCACCTCCGCCCAGCGCCCATATAGAAGGTAAGGACCAGCCCATGTCATTCGAAGCAGCGGTGCACGCCCAGGCCATTGAACTCGACCGTTTGGCCCTCGAAATGTGCGCCAAGGCCGGTAGCGGCCACCCGACCACCGCCAGCAGTCTCGGGCACATCACCACCGTCCTCTTCTTCCACACCATGCGCCACGCCCCGGAACTCCCGGATTATCCCACCGCGGACCGGCTGGTGCTCTCCGAGGGCCACGCTGTTCCCATCGTCTACGCCGCCGCCGCCACCCTCGGCGTCCACTTCGGCAAGGATCCGGCCAACCGCCGGGCCATGACCGTCGAAGACCTCTGGACCCTTCGCGAAATCGATTCGGCTCTCGACGGCCACCCCAACCCCATGGAAGGCATGCCGATCTTTGATGCCGCCACCGGCTCGCTCGGGCAGGGCCTGTCCGTCGCCGCCGGTCTCGCCGAGGCCGCCCGCCTCGACGGCAGCGATCGCCGGATCTACTGCATCATCGGCGACGGCGAATCCCGCGAAGGCCAGATCGCCGAAGCCCTCGACCACATCGTGGATCGTGGCCTGACCAATGTCTGCCCCATCTTCAACTGCAACGATTACGGCCAGGCCGCCAAGGTCAGCCGGCAGCAGTCCGCCGAGCGGACCGCCTCCAAGCTCCAGGCCTACGGTTACGAGGTCATCTCGATCGACGGGCACAGCCCCGCCGAGATCAAGAAGGCCCTCGACCGGTTCATCGAGATTTCCGCCGATACCAAGGCCAAGCCCGTCGCGATCGTCGCCAAGACCGTTAAGGGCTGGGGAACCCCCAGTCTTCAGGGGGGCGGCTGGCACGGCAAGCCCGCCTCGGGCCAGCAGCTCGAAACCGCCCTGTCCGAACTCGCCGAGCGTCGCGCCGAACTGACAAGCGCCCTCAGCAGCACCGATTCCTTCACGATCCAGCCCCCGACCGCGCACGAAGCCGCCGACTACACCGCCGCCGGGGACATGCCCTCGTTCACCCAGGCGATGGCCGCTCGCGACATGACCAGCGTCGTCCACACCGGACGCTTCGCGACCCGTCGCGCCTACGGCATCGCCCTGCAGCAGCTCGGCAAAACCAACAAGAATGTCGTCTGCCTCGACGCCGATGTCTCCAACTCCACCTTCGCCATCGACTTCGCCTCCGACAACGACCTCGCCTCTCGTTTCATCGAGTGCAAAATCGCCGAGCAGAACATGGTCTCCGTCGCCGCGGGCCTCTCCGCCGCCGGCAAGGTCCCCTTCGTTTCGACCTTTGCCAAGTTCCTGACCCGGGCCTACGACCAGATCGAGATGGCCATCAACTCCGGCGCCAACATCAAGTTCGTCGGCTCCCACGCCGGGATCTCCCTCGCCTCCGATGGCCCCAGCCAGATGTCCCTCCCCGATGTTGCCTGGTTCCGCAGCTTCGCCACCGCCCGCGACCATCGCGGCAACCCGGCCTGCTATGTCCTGCAGCCCGCCGACGCCTACGCCGCGTACGCCCTGACCGAGATCATGGCCGAGTACGAGGGTGCCTGCTACATGCGGACCCTCCGCCCGGACACCGAATTCCTGTACTCCGATGACGATGTCTTCAACCTCGGCGGCTTCCACCAGCTCGCCGAAGGGCGCGACATCCTGCTCGTGGCTTCCGGATACATGGTCCACGAGGCCAACAAGGCCCTCGAAGAACTCGACAAAGCGGGCGTTTCCGCCGGTCTGGTCGACCTGTACTCCCTCCCGTTCGACGAGGAAAAGCTCCTCGATGTCGCCAACGCTTCGGGCGGTCGCATCCTCACCCTCGAGGACAACTACGGCGGCGGCTTCGGGTCCGCCGTCGCCGATGCCCTCTCGGCTTCCGGCGACGGCTTCGAACTGGCCCAGATGCATGTCACCCGGATTCCCAAGTCCGGACGCACCCCCGAGGCCGTTCTGGAGTACTGCGGCCTGAGCGTTCAGCAGATCGTCGACCGGTGCCTGCAGGTGCTGGAAGTCACGACGGCCTGAGTTATCCACCGCCGCGAGATCTGTAAAATGGATTTTTTGCGGTAAATTTTTCGCCTCGGACACCTCCCCCAGGGTGCAATTCACCCTCATGGGGAAGAAAACTCCGATTCAGGTGGTCCGAGAACCGGTCTCCGAGTTCTCGGACCACGCACGGTATTTATCCCGTCATTGCGGCAAAATTCGTCGATTTATGAGCGGGCGGCTCGGTCCGGGAAAGCCCGGGGCTCCCTGCCGAACCGGCTATTTGCACAAGACGCACGAAAATACCGGTCATTTGTGGACATACCCGGCGTGCGGGGTCGAAAACAGATAGCGATATTGTTTGCGTTTGCTATCCTGGACGACTAAGATAGCAATCACTCACTTGGCGATCGTTCCATCTGATAGCGGTGTATTGGTGGTCGCTGGAGCGGGACTTCAAGTCAGGGCTGAGTTGGTCCTGAAAAAGAAAAGCCAGAAGTTCCGGCCTGACGGCCACAAACCAGCACCGCGAAGAATTTTAGGAGAGTCTCTCATGAGTCTGACCCAGTGCTTGTCCCTGATCGCGGGCGCCACGCTCGCCGGCACCGCCGTCGCTGATTCCGCTATCACTGCGGACGAGACGCGGGCCATCGTTGCCGAAATGCTCGCCGATGCGGAAACCCGCTCGAGCCTGCAGTCCACCGGCGGTACCGCCGGCCACGACGGCAAGTTCTTCGTCTCCAGCAGCGGCGGCAGCTTCCGCCTCAATGTCGGCGGACAGGTCCAGTTCCGCTACATGCTCAACTCCGGTGAGGATCTTGGCGGCACCGCCGACAACGACCTCGAATCCGGCTTCCAGACCCGTCGCACCAAGCTGATGTTCAACGGCACCGCCTACGACAACATCGACTTCAGCGTCGTCGGTGCGTTCGATCGTGACAGAGACGGTAGCGGTGATAGCGGCTTCCAGCTCGAAGATGCCTGGACCCGCTTCAACATCAACGACAACTCCAGCTTCCGCGTCGGTCAGTTCAAGCTGCCCTTCCTCTACGAGGAACTGGTCAGCTCGAGCCGCCTGATGGCCGTCGACCGCTCGGTCGCCAATGAAGTCGGCAACCAGGGCCGCTCGCAGGGCGTCGAGTACCGCTACAACGCTGACGATTGGCGCATCGCCCTCGCCTTCTCCGACGGCTTCAACACCGTCAACACCGACTACGACAACTCCTCCGAAGCCGACTACGCCTTCACCGGCCGCTTCGAGTACAAGGGTGCCGGCAACTGGAACCAGTTCCGTGACTTCACCTCCGAAGCCGGCTCCGAGACCGCGTGGATGCTCGGCGTTGCCGGTCACTACCAGGCCGGTCAGCCCGACGGCTTCGGCGGCGACAACAAGTTCTACGGCTACACCGTCGACGCCAATGTCAAGGGCGACGGCTGGTCCGCCTTCGGTGCTTTCGCTAGCCTGACCAACGATCCCGATGGCGGCTCCAAGACCACCGACTACGGTCATGTCCTCCAGGCCGCCTTCCGCATCCCCGAGTCGAAGTGGGAACTCTTCGGCCGCTGGGACGGCGTCTACGCCGACAGCGATCGTGCCAACGACAGCGACTTCCACACCCTCACCTTCGGTGCCAACTACTACATGCACGGCCACGCCGCGAAGTTCACCGTTGATGTCCAGTGGTTCCTTGATGCCGTTGCAGATAACGACATCGTCAACGCCTCACTTCCTCTTAACGGTGTCGGCCTCCTCGGCGACGGCGTCGAAGAGGACGAGCTCGGCATCCGCGCTCAGTTCCAGCTCCTCTTCTGAGTCAAGCTGATCTGAACACGATCATCTGATCGAATCGCAGGCCGGCTCTTCGGAGCCGGCCTGTTCTTTTTTGTGCGCTGCACCGGCGCTCACCCGCGCTCGCGGTACACTCACCACCTGACGCAACAGCAATCCGAATCCGAACCGTGGAGCAGAGACTTGATCGAGTCCACCGCCGCACTGCAGACCAGCCCATCCCAGACCATGCCCATCTACCCCGGCCCCGAAATCAAGCCCGCCAAGCTCTCCGGCAAGAAAGGCACCCGACGCAACCGCACCGGCGTCTCCCTCGCCGAGGTCGCGGACCGACATATCTGCTACGAGGCATCGGTCCAGTGCGTGGAGGCCGAGATCGACTTCGTCACCGAGACCTTCGAGAAGGTCCGCAGCCGGCCGCTCCGCATCCTGCGCGAGGATTTCTGCGGCACCGCCAACACCTCCTGCGAGTTCGTCTCCCGCCACGCCGAGAACCGCGCCATCGGCGTCGACCTCGACGAACCGACCCTGCAGTGGGGGCGCGACCACAAGCTCAGCGAACTCGATGAGGCCGCCCGCTCCCGCGTCGAACTCCGCAACGAGAATGTCCTGAGCGTCGAGACCGAGCCGGTCGACGCCATCCTCGCGATGAACTTCAGCTACTTCATCTTCCAGCAGCGCGATCTGCTCCGGTCCTACTTCGCCAAGTGCCGCGATGCGCTCAAGGAAGACGGCGTGCTTTTCCTCGACTGCTTCGGCGGGCACGAGAGCTACGCCGAAACCGAGGACGAGCGGGAGATCGAGTCCGACGGCGGCAAGACCCGAATCGGCATCGACGCCTACTCAAAGGACGGCTTCACCTACATCTGGGACCAGCACAAGTACAACCCCATCACCGGCGAGATGGTCTGCAAGATCCACTTCCACTTCCCCGACAAGTCGAAGATCAAGAACGCCTTCACCTATGTCTGGCGGATGTGGACCCTGCCCGAACTGCGCGAGATCCTGAGCGAAGCGGGCTTCAGCCAGGTCGATGTCTACTGGGAAGGCACCGACGAGGACACCGGCGAAGGCAACGGCGAGTACAGCGCTACCCTCGAAGGCGAGGCCGACCCCGCCTGGGTGGCCTACATCGTGGCCCAGAAATGACTGTTGATGCGGTTTCTGCGGCGATAACGGGCAAATTTTCTTTCAATTCTTATTGAAACCAATGCAAGCCGGCCCGATCGGGCGTACCATATGGCTATGCCGACGCTTGTGGACATCGCGCCCGCCCCTGCCCCAGTCGCCGACGTCGTCGCGTCCGGCTTGGTCCGCGCGGTCGAGGTCATGCACAACCAGCTGCGAACCTCCATCGGGGAGGTCGAGCAGCTCGTCCGCCTTGCCGAGCGTTACCACGGGAAGATGCTCCGCCCGGCCATCGCCATGGTCAGCGCGCTCGCCTCGGACCCTCTCTCCGGGCGTGGCACACCGATCGATTCGGCCGACCCGCGATTCCATCGCATCGCGACCGCCGGGGCGGTAATCGAACTGATCCACCTCGCCACGCTCGTGCACGATGATGTCCTCGACCACGCCGAAGAACGGCGCGGCGGCCCGTCCGTCAACGCCCTCAAGGGCAACGAGCAGTCGGTCATCCTCGGCGATTACCTGCTTTCCAAGGCCTTCCACCTCTGCGCGAAACTCGATGCCGAAGCCGGAACCCGCTGCGCCATCCGCGTCGGCGAGATCACCTCGATCGTCTGCGAGGGCGAGATCCTCCAGCTCTCGCACCGCGGCGATGCCGAACTCACGCGAGATACCTATTTCAACATCATCGAGCGAAAGACCGCCGCGCTGATCGCTGTGGCGTGCGAACTCGGCGCGGTGCTCTCGGGTGCCCCCCAAAGCGTGGCCGACGCCCTCTACCGCTACGGCATGAACCTCGGCACCGCGTTTCAGATCCAGGACGACCTGCTCGATCTGGTCGGCGAAGAGCGACTGGTGGGCAAGCCCCTCGGGCGCGACCTTGAGCTCGGCAAGCTCACGCTCCCGCTCATCCATTTCCTGGAATGCGGCGGGCCGCAGGCCCACTCGGTCCTTTCCCAGGTCCGCGCCGGTTCGGAGCTGAGCACCGCCGAGCGTCGCCGCGTGGTCGGTCTGCTCGAGCAGACCGGCTCGATCGAATTCGCCCGGGCCATGGCCTCGGATCTGGTGGCCGATGCCCGCCTCGCCGTGGAGGCCCTGCCGGAGTCACTGGCTCGCAGTTACCTGCTCGAGCTGGCCTCGGCGGTGATCGAGCGATCCTTCTGACTGACCGTCCGGTCGCCGCGTTACTTGGCGCGTCTCGGGGCTTTGGGTACCATGCCCGGCCCGCTTGAGTGGAGCGGTACCCGGTCTATTTCCCACCCGTCGCCCGGCATTGATCGGGCCACACTGTCCACGACGGAGATTTCGATGAGCCAGTTCAACCGTTTCGGCGGCCCCCGCACCAATGTCCTCAAGGAAACCGCCAAGGGCGAGTCCTATGTGGACTGGAAGGATGTGGAGATGCTCCGCCGCCTGATGAGCCCCAACGGCAAGATCTACAGCCGCAAGCGCCTCAGCACTACCGCCGCCGAGCAGCGCAAGATCGCTCAGGCCGTGAAGCGGGCCCGCCACATGGGTCTGCTGCCCTTCACCTCCGCTACGCTCTGATTTCGCGGCGGATTTCGATGATCAACGCCCGGCCTGACCGGGCGTTTTCATTGCGCGATGTGCGGGGTTTGAAAAATTGTGACACTTTTTGAGCCGAGGCGTGAACCCGAACTGCTTCGCGGCATCTCAAAGGGGAGAACGCGCGACTCGAACGACCTCGCTCCCAGCTGGGTGAGGTCCTTACGCGATCGTGCGATCCACGCGTGGATGAGCCCCTGAACGGTTCATCCACGCTTTTTTCATTGGCGCACCCGTCTACCATCCGGTCATGCCCACCGACCGCACCACGCGAGATTACTCCTCCATCGAACTCCCGGACCTCGATGCCCCGCGCGAGGTCCGCATGGGCCTGCTCGTCGACCGGCTCTGGTCGGCGTTCGGGAACCCGGCGACGCTGGACCGCTCGGTCAGCGCCGAGGACGCCGCGGCGATGCACGGGTACTCGTGGGTCGGCTTCTACTTCGCCCCGGACCAGCCGTTCATGGATGTACACGGACAGCTTCTCCGTCCGAGCGCCCACGAGATGCTCCTCGACCGGCGCCAGCCCAAGCCCGCCTGCTCACCCATCGGCCTCGGCGGAATGTGCGGCCGGTCGTACCGCGAGGCCGCGCCGATCGTCGTGCGGGATGTCGCCGATCTCGAAGGCGGCTACATCGCCTGCGACCCGCGCGACCGCTCGGAGGTGGTGGTCCCGTGTGTCGATGAGCACGGCCTGGTCTACGCCGTGCTCGATGTCGACGGCTACGCCCCGAACGACTTCACCCAGCACGATGCGGACGAGCTCCACGACCTGCTCCGGGCCTTCGGCCTGACGCGGGGCGAACGCCGGCCAGTGCTGGTGATCTGACCTGAATATCCGGTCCATCGCTTGACCAGCAATCTGTCGTTGATACAATTGCATTATGGTGCAAGTAAGCAAGAAATCCAAGGCCCTCCCGGCCAGCCCCAAGCAGGCCGTCCGTCGGCGTCACGCCATCGACTCCCTGCTCGACCCCGACCTGTTCAAGGCCCTCGGCGATCCGACTCGGGTCGGCTTGCTGGCCTGCCTGGCCAAGTGCGCCCGGTTCTGCTCGGTCGGCGAGGTCGCCGAGTGCTGCTCGGTCGATCTCTCGGTGGTCTCGCGCCACCTCAAGCAGCTCGAGCAGGCGGGCATCCTCGAATCCGAGAAGCAGGGGCGCAGCGTCCTCTACCGAGTCCGCTTCGGCGAGCTGTCGTCCGCCCTGCGTTCGCTGGCCGACGCCATCGACACCTGCTGCCCCGGCGGCACCTGCGAACAAGGCGGATGCACCGATGGCTGCTGCTGAACCCGCAAACCTTGCACCTCGAAAGGCACACCGATGAACGACCAGAAGAAATCCTCCTGCTGCGGCACCGACTGCTGCACTCCCGCTCCCGCATCAAAGCCCCAGGCGAACGCCGACACCGTGCGCGAGCAGGTGCGCTCCGGCTACGCCGCGATCGCCACCGGCGGCGGCTGGTCGGCCATGCAGGAGTCCGTCGCTACCAAGGACAGCGGCGCGTCCTGCTGCTCGCCGGCCGGCGGCTGCTGCGGCCCGGCGACCTTCAGCCCCGACCAACTCGCCAAGGCCATCGGCTACGACGCCGCTGAACTCGCGGGTTCGGTCGAAGAGGCGAACCTCGGCCTGTCCTGCGGCAACCCGAACGCGCTGGCCGCCCTGAAGACCGGCGAGATCGTCATCGACCTCGGCTCCGGCGGCGGCTTCGACTGCTTCCTCGCCGGACCGAAGGTCGGCTCAAGCGGACGCGTCATCGGCATCGACATGACCCCCGACATGATCTCCCTTGCCCGGCGCAACACCGCGATGTACCGCGACCGGACCGGGCTCGACAATGTCGAGTTCCGTCTCGGGGAGATCGAGAACCTGCCGGTCGCCGACGCGAGCGTGGATGTGGTCATCTCCAACTGCGTGCTGAACCTCTCGCCCGACAAGCCGCGCGTGTGGGCGGAGATCGCGCGCGTGCTCAAGCCGGGCGGGCGCGTCGCCGTGTCGGACCTCGCGCTGCGTCGCGAACTCCCCGACTCGGTGAAGGCCGATGTCGAAGCGCTCGTCGGCTGCGTCGCCGGTGCGGTGCTCATCGATGAGATCCGCGACACGCTCGTCCGCCTCGGCTTCGACCGGATCACCCTGACCGAGAAGTCCGAATACATCGACGCGATGGGCGGCTTCCAGGACCCGCTCTACGCCCGCATCGCCTCGTCGCTGCCCTCCGGCACGCGCATGAGCGATTTCGTGACCAGTCTCGACATCGCCGCCACCAAACCGGCCTGATCCGCAACGAAAA
Source organism: uncultured bacterium (assembly GCA_965652425.1). GTDB lineage: Bacteria > Planctomycetota > Phycisphaerae > Phycisphaerales > UBA1924 > JANSXG01. The sequence goes on from CBFGVX010000032.1 coordinate 26,288, forward strand.
GATGCCCCGCGCCGTTGGGCAGCGGGGCATCTGGAGGAAGAGAGCAATGAAAAACGCGGCGTGGCGACACGCCGCGTGTGTGTTTCAGGCCCTCAGCGGAAGATCAGTCTTCCTTGACCTTGAACTCGGCGTCTACCACATCATCGGAGTCCGATCCGGAATCCGTTGATTTTTCGGCATCCGGCGCCGCGCCGGCGCCGCCGGACTGCTTGGCGGCCTCCTGCTCATAGACGACCTTGCCCAGCTCCATGGCGGCCGATTCGAGCTCCTTCAGGGCCGCTTCGATCGCGGCCTTGTCGTCGCCCTTGATCTTGCTCTCGACATTGGAGAGGGCCGATTCGATCTTGCCGCGGACCTCGCTGGAGACCTTGTCGCCGTGCTCGTCGAGCGACTTGCGGGTCTGGTGGACCATCGCGTCGGCGCGGTTCTTCAGGTCGACCAGCTCGCGCTTCTTCTTGTCGGCTTCGGCGTTGGCCTCGGCTTCCTGCTTCATGCGTTCGATCTCAGCGCTGTCGAGGCCAGACGAGCCCTGGATCGTGATGTTCTGGCTCTTGCCGGACTTCTTGTCGGTCGCCGTGACATTCAGGATGCCGTTGGCGTCCAGCGCGAACTCCACCTCGATCTGCGGCATGCCGCGAGGAGCGGGGGGAATATCGGTGAGCTGGAAGCGACCGAGCTCGCGGTTGTCGTTGGCGAACTCGCGCTCGCCCTGCAAGACGCGGATCTCGACCGACGGCTGGTTGTCCTGAGCCGTCGAGAAGGTTTCCTTCTTGCTGGTCGGGATGGTCGTGTTGCGCTCGATGAGCTTGGTCATCACGCCGCCGAGGGTCTCGACGCCGAGCGAGAGCGGGGTCACATCGAGCAGCAGGATGTCCTTCACATCGCCCTGCAGCACGCCGCCCTGAATGGCGGCACCGACGGCGACCACTTCATCGGGGTTCGACGACTTGTCGGGCTCCTTGCCGAAGATCTCCTTGCACAGGCGCTGCACCGCGGGCACGCGGGTGGAGCCGCCGACCAGCACGACCTCGTTGATCTTGCTGGTGTCGATCTTCGCGTCCTTGATCGCCGCGAGGCACGGGCCCTTGATGCGCTCGAGCAGCGGCTCGATGAGCTGCTCGAACTTGCTGCGGGTGATGGTCACCTGCAGGTGCTTCGGGCCGCTGGAGTCGGCGGTGATGAACGGCAGGTTGACCGAGGTCTCCTGGCTGGAGGACAGCTCGCACTTGGCCTTCTCTGCGGCTTCCTTGAGGCGCTGCAGCGCCATCGCGTCGTTGCGGATGTCGATGCCCTCGGCCTTGCGGAACTCCTCGGCGATGTGGTTGATCAGCACCTCGTCGAAGTCGTCACCGCCGAGCGCGGTGTCGCCGTTGGTCGAGAGCACCTCGAACACGCCGTCGCCGACATCGAGGATGGAGATATCGAAGGTGCCGCCGCCGAGGTCGAAGACCGCGATCTTCTCGTTGCTCTTCTTGTCGAGGCCGTACGCGAGGGCCGCGGCGGTCGGCTCGTTGATGATGCGCTCGACCTTCAGGCCGGCGATCTCACCGGCTTCCTTGGTCGCCTGGCGCTGGCTGTCGTTGAAGTAGGCGGGAACCGTGATGACCGCGCTGGTCACCTTCTCGCCCAGGTAGTCCTCGGCGACCTTCTTGAGTTCCTGCAGGATCATCGCGCTGATCTGCGCCGGAGCGTACTCCTTGTCGCGGATCTTGATCTTGACGAGGTCCGAGCCGGAGCCGGTGACCTCGTAGGGCACGCGCTTCTCCTCTTCCTTGACCTCGCTGGCACGCCGACCCATGAACCGCTTCACCGAGTACACGGTGTTCTTCGGGTTGGTCACCTGCTGGTGCTTGGCCGGCTGGCCGATGAGCCGATCGCCCTTGTCGGTGAAGCCGACGACGGACGGGGTCGTGCGGTTGCCCTGCGCATTGATGAGCACTTTGGGGCTGCCCGCTTCCATGACGGAGACGACGGAGTTCGTCGTGCCGAGGTCGATTCCGATGATCTTGGACATGCTTTTCTTCCTTCCCCGGCGGAGCCGTCGCGGCGGGCCGGACCTTGTGGTCGTGATTCGTGAGAACGAAAGGTGCGGGCAACGCCCGCTGAGTGTGTTTGGTGAACGCCTCGGCCCGTTCCGCGGGTCGAAGGCGATCAGACAGATGCAAGCATGATGCCAAGCCGAGGCACAAAAAAACCCCGCTCACGGCTCAGAAAGCGGGGTTCGGTCGGAATTCTTGGTGGCGGCCTGTCGCATCCGGGGATCGGAGCCGCAGGCCCTGCCGATGTGGCAGATCAGGGGGTTTGAGGGTCGGCCGGGGGGGCGGAGGGAGTGTCCGCAGGCGTGTCCGCCGGGTCCGGAGATGTGCCGCCTGACGGTGCACCTGTATTACCCTGATTCGGTGCTGTGCCACGATTCCCGAACACGACTCGGATCGTTTCCATCATTGATTCACGCAATTCCTTCTTCGCGGCATCCCGGTCGAACTGATCAGGATCGATGGTCTGATCAAACGAAGCGGCCAGCGTCTTATGACGGCTTTTATCGCTGGCGAAATCGACGAGGTCCGTCAGATCGTCAGAGGTGCCGAACTCTCCGTCCGGTCCGGCGGACGAGAGGGTCCAGTTCGATCCACCCGACGGATCGGGCTCAAACCGGTACGGGGTACCCCAGAAATCGGTCAGAGTGGCCTCGCTCAGGCCTAGGTTGTCCAGCGAGGTCGGGCTGTTGCCGGTTCGATTCTCTTCGCGTTCCAAGGCAATGATGATCGTGCCCGTTTCCGTGACCGTGTGGGCAGCCGCGATCTCTCCCGGGGTCATGGTGGCCCATTGGTATGAGTTGTAAGCCACGATGCCGTGCGGGATCGAGAAGACCGCACCGACCAGCACGCCGGCGATCGCGAACCCGCGAGGGCTCTTGAACAACGCGATGAAACTCATCAGCAGCCCGAGCGGGGCGAGCAGACAGGTCACCGAGAAGATAAATCCCACAATGCCCAGGATGTTTCTGCGCTTCGGACCGCCGTAGGTCGCGTACCGCGGTTCCTCGGCGTACTGGCCGCCTTGGGGGTCCTGTTGATACGGATTTTTCATGGTGTGGAGCTTTCCAGAGAGAGGATGCCGGGGGGCATCGGTTGGGATGCCTGATTCAGTCAGAGGGTCCGGTTGCCTCGTAGCGTACCCGGATCGGGCCTCAAGTCGGGCCTGCAAGTCTGATTTGGCAGAACGGCGATCGAATTTCAGGGTCTCCGATCAATTTCCAAACATTTTTGGATTATGTTCTTGACCCGAACAAAGCCCTATGTATCATCATGAAGGTGACCCGAACAGGTCCAGATCATCTCTCACAGCAGCCAATACAAGGAACCATCACGATGATCAGTCTGCACCGTATCGTCCGCCTCGCCTGCACCCCCTCCGCCGACGGATCCAACGCCGCGCTCCTGCTCGACGAGATCCTCGCGTCCACCCGACCCTTGCCGCTCGCAGCGCGGCTCCGGCTCGAGGCCGATGAGACCCTGCCGGCCGTCGCCATCGGGCTTGGCCTGTCCCGGTTCATCGATCTCACCTTCGCACACTCGCAGCACACCGTCGAGCTTGCCGAGCGCCTGATGGCGCACCAGAACGAGGCGGGATCGTTCGGGTCGGTCAGCGCGAGCGCGGTCGCCTCGTCGGCCCTGCTCAGCGCGGCCCACCAGTTCGAGCGGGGCATCGGCGAGCACGCCCAATCCATGGCCAGGCGCTGCACTCTGGCGGCGGAGGCGGCGCTGGCGTGGCTTTCGGAGCAGCTCACGCCCGCGCCCGCCCTTCTGTGGGAACCGCTCAACGCGTTGTTTGACATCGATGATGATGCCGAACCGGCGTTCGCCTATCCGTCGGCCACGCCGGCGATCGCCTGCGAACCCATCGAAGCGGCGATCGCCCTCTGGCAGCTCGCGCCTCATGCCGAAGCGCGCCAGCGAATCGATGTCGAATCGCTTCTGTCGCTGCTCGAACAGGCCGGCGTTCGCCACGATCGCGCGGTGGCCCAGCTCATCGAGCGGGCCGGTCACGCCCTGTCGGGAACGCTCCCCCAGGCGCAGCCGGCTCTGTCGAGTCTGACCGAAGCCGCGTGAGCCGGCCTCTGAGTTCGGACCGGCAGCGTATGGTGGTACACCGATGCCCGATCCGGACCCCCGACATCATGCGAGCGCTCAGCAGCCGCAACAGGCAAAAGCGGGTGACGCAGCGCGCTCGCCGACCGATGCCCGCTCCACCGATCGCGGGGCGGAACCGGCCGGTCCAGCGCGGGGGGATTCCGGCGATCGGGCAGTGCGCTCCGGCCACACCGTCTGGGGCAAGTCGATCATCGCCCACCTCGACCTCGACTGCTTCTTCGCCCAAGTGGAGGAACTCGACGACCCGTCGATCCGCGGCAAGCCGGTCATCGTCGGCCCGCCTCCACCCACGCGACTGCCAAACGGGCGCATCGACTTCAGCAAGAGCGGTCGCGGCATCGTCTGCACCGCCAACTACATCGCCCGAACCTACGGCGTGCGCACCGCCATGCCCGCCACCCAGGCCCACCGCCTTTGCCCGGACGGCGTCTACCGCTCGACCAACGGCGAGCGTTATCGCGACCTCTCCCGCGCGGTCTTCGCGGTGTGCTCGGATTTCACGCCCCAGATCCGCCCGGTCGGCATCGACGAGTGCTATCTGGATTTCTCCGGCCTTGAGCGATGGACACGCGCTCGCTGCGCCGAGCCGCCTCAGGATTGGGAACGCGTGTGGCCCCGCATCCTCGCCGAGCAGCTGCGCGACGAAATCGAAGCCCGCACCGGGCTCACCGCCTCCATCGGGGTCGGTCCCAACCGCTTCATCGCAAAGATGGCCTCCGATTACGACAAGCCGCGCGGCCTGAAGGCGGTGGCTCCCGATGTATGTGCCGCGTTCGTGCGGAGCGTGAAGCTCAGTGACCTGCGCGGCGTCGGCCCCAGCACGCGCGAACGACTCGAGCGCATGGGCTTTCGCACGCCCGCGGACATCCTCGACCTCTCGCGTGAAGAGGCGTTGCTCCGCCTGGGCGACCTGGGCATCCGCATCTGGGATTCGGCCCACGGCGTTCCCGGCGAACTGCCCCCGGAGCGCGAACAGCGCAAGAGCATCTCGCGTGATCGAACTTTCGGCGAAGACCAATCCTGCAGCAGCGCGGCGGGCCGACAGGAGATGCTCGCCACGCTCAGCCGCCTGACCGCGAAGGCGACTTACTCGCTCCGCAAGGAATGCCTGTTCGCATCGAGCGTGAGCGTGCGCGTCCGGTTCGCTGATTTCACGCAGATCCAGCGCGACCGCTCGCTCGGGGGGGAAGCGGGGGTGGGCAACACCGATCAGGACGCCGACATCATGCCCGTCGTCGAGACGCTGTTCGAGGATGTGCTCACCCGCCGCGCGTCCCCGGCCCAGCGCCGTCTCGGCGTGCGCCTGGTCGGCGTGAAGCTCGGCGGCCTGTCGCCGCTGCACCAGCGCCAGATGCGACTCGGAGAGAGCGATGAACTGGACAAACGGTCCGGCGTGTATCGGGTGGCCGACGAGATCCGTCGCAAGCTCGGATTCGATGCCCTTTCCATCGGGCGGGCCATCGAGAGTGATCGGGCGCGAAAGCGAGACAGCCATGTCCCG
>CBFGVX010000033.1:0-31591 GCA_965652425.1 uncultured bacterium
GGGTCGAGAAGTTCGAGGCCTCGATGAGTGTCTCGCTGAAGATGCTGCCCGAGCGGTTCGCGGCGGACGGGGTGAGACGCATGACCGTGCCGTCCGAGGTCTGCGCGGTCGCCGCGTTTCCGTTGATAACGAGGCCTTCGGTGCTGGAAAAATCAACGAACTGGATGTTGATGCCAGCACCCGCGACGGTGCACAGCGACAGGATCGCGCAGGGGGTCAACAGTCTCATCGGGCTCCTCCTCCCGTCGAATGGACGGGAACAGAAAGAGTACCCAGGAACCGGTTCGGGTCAAGACAATTACCGGGAATCCGCGAGGGCCAGCGCGCAGAACAACTCCACGCCGAGCCCTATCGCGTCGTCGTTGAAGTCGAACTTCGGCGTGTGGACATTGGGGTAGGCGTCCATGTGGTCCGGGCGGAGGCCGAGCAGGAAGAAGCAGGCGGGGCAGTGGTGGCCGTAGTAGGAGAAGTCCTCGCCGCCCATGGTCGGCTTGTCCTTCTCGATGAGATGGGTTTCGGCCTTGTCCGCGAGGACGGTGCGGGCGACGGTGCGGAAGTGCTCGGTGGCTTCGGGGTCGTTGAAGGTGACGGGGTAACCCGAGTGCCACTGGATCTCGGCCTCGGCGCCGAAGGCGGCGGCGATGCTCTGGGAGATGCGCCGGAACTCGCGCTCGGCCATGGTGCGGGTTTCGGGGAGGAGGGTGCGGATGGTGCCGCGCATCTCGGCGGTGTCGGGGATGACATTGTGGGCGTGGCCGGCATGGATCGCGCCTACGGTGAGGACCACGGCGTCGTTGGGCTCGGTGCGCCGGCTGGCGATGGTCTGCAGCGCGGTGACGATGTGCGCTGCGACGACGACGGGATCGATCGCGCGCTCGGGCTGCGCGGCGTGCCCGCCCCGGCCCCGAACGGTAACCTCGAACTCATCGGTCGCCGCGAGCAGCGGCCCGGTCCGGGTGGCGACCTGGCCGAGCGGCAGTTCCGGCCAGCCGTGGAGGCCGAACATCATGTCGACCTTGGTGCCGACGGAGTGCGCGTTCCGGAGTGCGCTGCCGTCGATCGCGCCGTCGGCACACATCTTCTCGCCGCCTGCGCCCCCCTCTTCGGCGGGCTGGAAGCAGAAGACGATGTTGTTGGGCCGGTCTTCGACCTGCGCGAGCGCGCGTGCCGCGGTGAGCAGGATGGCGGTGTGGCCGTCGTGGCCGCAGGCGTGCATCACGCCGGGCGTGGTGGAGGAGTAGGGGAGGTCGGTGGCTTCGAGGATCGGCAGGGCGTCCATGTCGGCGCGGAAGCCGATGGTTTTCGCGCTCGACGGGTCGCTGACGGTGGCGGGGAGGTAGGCGACGATGCCGGTGCCGCGGTTGCCGGGAGTTTCGGGCGCGAGGCCGTCGACGACGGCGAGGCCGAGGTCGCGAAGCGCCTGCGCGACGCGCTCGGCGGTGCGGCTTTCCTCGAACATGAGTTCGGGGTGGGCGTGCAGGTCGCGCCGGAAGCTGACGGCTTCGGGCAGGAGCTGCTCGATGGTCGAACGAACCGATGTGGCGGTCTGGTGCATAGACCCCATGGTAGGTCGCGGCGGAGGGAGAGTCGAAATTGAAGGGTGTTCAGCGGGCGTCGAACGCGCTCAGCCCGCCGTGGCGAACAAAATCGATGCCGTGCCGGTCGGTCGCCTCGCGCAGGAGCATGTTCAGCCCGATCGCGTCGGAGGCGAAATGCCCGGCGACGATGACCGAGCCGGATTTGCCGTCGGTTGAGCGGGCTTCGAGTTTCGCGGCGTCGGGCCCGGACAGGTGGATGTACAGCACGGTCTCGACCGGCCCATGGGGATGATCGGCGGTGTGATCAAAGAGGGCCTCGGCGACGCTGGCGCCGCCGTTGGTTCCTCCGGCGTGCATGACGGCGATCCGGCCGCAACGACCGGACGGGCCTTCGGGGACATGCAGGATCTCGTTGCAGGGGTGGGCGAGTTCGGGGATGGTGCGGAGCGCCTCGGCGGCGTCTTCGAGCGTGGCATCGGGGGCGACGGGTTCGATCGCGCGGACCATCTCCTGCCGTCCGAGCTCATCGGCGGCGAGGTGGATGTTGAAGAGGTTGATGCCGATGAGCTGCGCTGCGGAGACGAGCTGGTCCCAATCGGCGGCGTGGTCGGCGAAGCGGCACCGGCGACGGAGTTCGGCGGTGGACGCGCGCGCGACGGTGCCGGGCACGCCGTGCATCTCCATCAGTTCGACCATGCGGTCGAGCACCTTGTGGAACTCGCGGCGCGCGGAGCCGGCGAGCGGGTGGTGCAGCAGGTAGGAGTCGCAGCCGAGCTGGCGGGCGAGCAGCAGGTCGCCGGTCGACGCGTTGACCGAAGCCATGCAGCGCCGGACGGGCTGGCCGGTTGCGTGCAATACGCAGGAGTCGGCGGGGATGAAATCGAAGCCGGCAAGGTCGGAGGCGAAGCGCAGCAGTTGGTCGGGTGTGGGCATGGGCAAAGCGTAGCCGATCCGTGGAGTCGGTTTGATCAGTTGAGTTTGTGCAGGTCGCGCTGGTCGCGTTCGTGCGTGAGACGAGCCCAGGCGGGGGTGTGGTCCTTGACGAACTTGATGAGCTGCGTCGGTGAAACGCCGAGGCGGATGGCGGCGGGCTTGATGTCCCATCCTGCGGCGGCGATGGCGTCCATGGCTTCGGCGAGCAGGGAGGGGAAGTCGTGGTGCTTGACGCTGCAGACGATCCGGCCGCGGGGCGCTTCGGGCTCGGGCTCTCGAAGGGTGATGCCCAGTTCCTCGAAGACGGGGTCTTTCTGGGACTTGGGCTTGGGCGCGCGCTTGGGTTTCTGCACGCGCGAGCGCCAGAGGGCGGAGCCGATCTCGCCTTCGGGCACACCGATGCGGTGCTCGCTGGCGAGCTTGAGGCGGAGGCGGCGCAGTGCTTCGCGTTTGTTGTCGACCGCGCTGCGCCGTTCGCCGGCGGTTGCGTGGATGCCCGTCGGTTCGTGGGTCAGCGTGACCTGCGTGGAGACCTTGTTGCGGTGCTGGCCGCCGGGTCCGGACGATCGGGACTGTTCGATCGTGCAATCGCGCAGAAGCAGCTCGTCCGGCCACGCGGCGGGGTGAGCGTAGTGTTGCGATGGGGCGGGGTTCGGCGTCGTCATCGTGAACCCGTCGGGCGCGCGCTGAGCGAGAGGTCGTCGAAGGAGCCCGCGGCAAGGCGCTCGTGGGCGAGCCCGGCGATCATCGCGGCGTTGTCGAGGCAGTAGACCATCTTCGGAACGCGCACGGGGATGCCGAGTTCCTCGCCGAGCGCGTGCATGCGGCTTCGCAGCAGACTGTTCGCGGAGACGCCGCCGCCAATCAGGATGGAGCGTGGCGAGCCCTCAAAGGCCTCGACCGCACGGGTCATCTTCAGCACGACCGCGTCGACGGCGGCCTTCTGGAACGATGCGCTGAAGTCATCGATCTGCTGATCGGAGAGTTCCGAGGCCTCGCGCTCGAAGACGGGTTTGCCGCCGGGCTCGGTGGGTGGGGCGGGTGTGCCTCGCACGGCGTAGAGCAGCGCGGTCTTGAGGCCGCTGAAGGAGAAATCGAGCGAGCCGGGCTTGAGGCGGCTGATGGGCAGGTCGTGCGAGCTGGCGTCGCCTCGCTGGGCGCGCTGGTCCACGATGGGGCCTCCGGGGTAGCCGAGGCCGAGGATCGACGCGGCCTTGTCGTAGGCTTCGCCGATGGCGTCGTCGATGGTGGAGCCGAGGCGGGTCATCTCGAGCGGGGAATCGACGCGGTACATGGCGGTGTGCCCGCCGCTGACGACGAGGCCGAGCGCGGGGAAGAGCGTGTCGGCGGTCCATGACTCATCATCGAGCAGCGCGCCGTAGAGGTGCGCTTCGATGTGGTCCACGCCGATGACGGGCTTGCCCAGCGACCACGCGAGGGCCTTGGCGGCGCTGACGCCGACGAGCAGCGAGCCGATCAGTCCCGGGCGGTTGCCGACGGCGATGGCATCGATGTCGGCAAGATTGCAGTTCGCATCGCGCAGGGCGGCCTGGATGACCGGGAGGATGCGCTCGACATGGGCGCGGCTGGCGATCTCGGGGACCACGCCGCCGTATTCGGCGTGCAGGTCGATCTGCGAGGAGATGGTGTTGGAGCGGACAAGTCTGCCGCGTTCGACAACGGCGGCGGCGGTTTCATCGCAGGAGGATTCGATGCCGAGAACGATCATGGTGTCCTGGGTTCCGGCTCATCGGTCTGCGGTTCAGTCGCGGGCGGCGGGGTCCATGCGCCGGTCTCAAGGCGGTTCTGGATGGCCTCGACGGCCACGGCCAGCGGCGGGTCCTGCAAACGCTCGCGGATCCACTGCGGATCGTCCCAGCGGGCGTCATCGCTGTTGCGCCCGGGGCGGAGGACCTCCTGCTCGCGACGAATGTTCCAGAGCTGGATGAACTGCTCATCGGTGAGCGGCACTGCGAAGCCCTCGGTGGGTTCGACGCCCCAGACCTCCGACTCAGGCAACCGGTGCAGACTGCGACCCGACGGCAGGTAGTACACGGCCTCGGTGATCTTCAGTTGTCCGTTGCCGGCCGGGAGCGGCACGACGGTCTGCACGAGCCCTTTGCCGAAGGTGCGCTCGCCGACGACGATCGCGCGGGCGTTGTCGCTGAGTGCTCCGGCGACGATCTCGCTGGCCGAGGCGCTCGTGCGATCGACGAGGACGGCCATGGGGAAGTCGGGGAGCGTGCCGTGCGGGGCGGCGGGGACGGTCTGTCGGGCGTGCGTGCGGCCCTCGATCGACACGATGTCGCCGTAGGAGAGGAACAGGTTGGACACCTGGATCGCCGCTTCGAGCGAGCCGCCGGTGTTCTGGCGCAGGTCGAGGACGAGGCCCTGCATGCCCTGATCGAGCAGGCCGGCGACGACAAGCGGGAAGCGCTGGATGGTGTCTTGGGTGAACTGGCTGATGCGGATGTAGGCGATGCGCTGCTCGGGATCGACCATCCACAGCCAGTCCTGACCGTCGCGGTGCAGGCCGCGCAGGGTCTGGGCGCGGATGCGGTCGCGCGTGATGACCAGGTCGAAGCGGACGGCGTCTTCGCTGGGTCCGGGCGCGGTGATGGGCTCAGAGCCCTCGCCGCCGAATTCCCCGGCTTCTCGCTCGGTGATGGTGGTCTCGCCGGGAACGCTGGCTTCGAGCGCGTTGTCCGGAGGTGGCCCCGCGCTGCGATCGCGCTCGATGGTGATGCGGACCTCGGTGCCGGGTCGACCGGTGAGTTCGTCGATGATGCGGTTGACCTCGCGCTGCCAGGTGGACCGGCCGTCGACGGCCACGACCCGGTCGCCGGCCTGCACGCCGGCCATGAGGGCCGGCGAATCGTCGAGGGGGCTGATGATCTCGAGCCAGCCGGCCTCGTTCATCTGGATCTGGGCGCCGATGCCGACGAACTCGCCGCGAACGATGCGGTCGAAGTCTTCCTGGGCGGCGGGGGGGATGTACTCGGTGTAGGGGTCTTCGAGGGTGCTGAGCATGCCCTGAATCGCGCCGAGCTGGAGGGCGCTGCGGTCGTAGTCGAGGTAGTAGTAGCGATCGACGAGGTGGGCGATGTCCACGATCGGCTGGGCCAGCTCGGTGTCGGAGAGACGGGCGTTCATCGCGCCGGGGAGGCGGAAGACGAGGACCGCCCCGACGGCCATCGTGAGCAGCAGCGCGGGCAGGGCGGAGCGGTGGGGCTGGTTAGTTGGTTCGGTCAAGAAAGCTCCGGGATCGGGAGTATCGTGGCTTGCCGGGGGTTCGGATCGGTTATACGGTATGTCCAGCACATCGAGTTCGCCGGGATATCGGCGGCGGCATGCGAGCAAAGGGACGGCAGTTCGATGATTTTCTTCCTCTGAGAGCGAAGCGTACACCGCAGGAACAGCAGCGCCATCCGACTTAGATGTCGGCAGCGCGGTTTCGGTGATCATCCGGCGGCCAGGAATTCCCCCCTACACTCCACCCCTATCATTCACAGGACGGTTTCCCGTGCCCGCACACCGTGCGCCGGCACGGCCCGATTGCAGATATGCCACAACCCAAAGAACGCAAAGACATCAACATCCGCCGCGAGCGAGCCGTGCTCGTGGCGGTTCACCTGCCCGATTCGGTGTTCGACGAGCGCGACCCGCTGGGCGAACTCCGCGCGCTGTCGGAGACGGCCGGCTCCTCGGTCGTCGGCGAGATGACGCAGAACCGCGACCGTCCCGAGGCGGGCACCTTCATCGGCAAGGGCAAACTGGACGAGCTGAAGGCGATGTGCGACGAGCTCAAGGCCGGTGTCGTCGTCTTCGATAACCTGCTCTCGCCCAAGCAGATCGGCGCGATCGAGAAGATCGTCGAGCGCAAGGTCATCGACCGCTGCGAGCTGATCCTCGACATCTTCGCCCAGCGCGCGATGACCAAGCAGGCCAAGCTCGCGGTGGAACTCGCCCAGCTCGAGTACACCTACCCGCGCCTGCGCGCGATGTGGTCCCACCTCGAGCGCATCGTGGGCGTGGGCGGCATCGGCGGCGTCGGCACGCGCGGCCCCGGCGAGCAGCAGCTCGAGATCGACCGCCGGCTGGTCCAACGCCGCAAGACCATGCTCCGGCGCGAGCTCGAAGAAATCCACGCGCGCAAGGAACGCGAGGTCGCCGAGCGCAACACCGACTTTTTCACCGTCGGCCTGGTCGGCTACACCAACGCGGGCAAGTCCACGCTGTTCAACACGCTCACCGAAGGCGGCGCGTACGCCGACGACAAGGTCTTCGCCACGCTGATGAGCCGCACCAGACGGCTCGACCTCGGCGGCGGAGTGGGCGCGATGCTGTCGGATACCGTCGGCTTCATCCGCGATCTGCCGCACAATCTCGTGGCGTCGTTCAAGGCGACGCTCGAAGAGGCGACACGGGCCGACCTGCTGGTGATCGTGCTCGACATCTCCGATCCTGCGGCGGAGATCCACTACGAAACCGTCAACCGCACCCTCGACGAGCTCTTCGCCGACGCCGAGGACCGCGACGAGTCGCGCATGGACACTTGGGAGAAGCCGCGTTACGCCCACATGCACTCGAAGAAGCAGAAGAACCGCGAGGGCTTCCGCGAGCCCAAACGCATCCTGCTGCTCAACAAGGCCGACCGGCTCCGCGACAACGCCGCGCTGCTCGTCTGGCAGCAGCGGTTCCCCGAGGCGATCCCGTTCTGCGCGCTCCCGGGTCGCGAGGGCGAGCCGATGCCGCTGGGACAGGAGGAACTTCTCCGGCGGATCCGCCTGGCGGTGGTGGGCGAGGTCCGAGAAGTCACGATGACGATCCCGATGCGCGAGGGCAAGCTCATCGACCTCGTCGAGAAGCAGTCGGAGATCCTCGACCGGTCATGGGAGGACGGAAAAGTCCACCTGACGGCCCGGATCGGCGATCGGCTGCTGGAGCAGGTCGGTTCAAATCCCGGCGTGGATATCCGCGACCGGACCCAGCCGGCGAAGTGATCCCCACTCTCCATGCGGGGATTTGGTCGATCGCCCTGACATCCGTCAAGTGTGCCCGACTCCGGGACGAATACAGAGCATGGAGGAGGGCCTCGCTTCGCTGGCGCTGCCCGGATGTGAACGGAATCGGTCGGCGGGGAGAGCGACCGAATCGGAGGAGCCGAAGTGGGGACTTTCTCGATTGACAGTGTGATCGGTTGCCCCCAGTTGCCATCGCTCCCGGCGGTCGCGGCTCAGGTCCTGGATCTCACGCGTCAGCCGGATGTTCCCATTCGGGAGATCGCCCAAGTGGTGCAGAACGATCAGGCCCTCGCCGGCAAGATCCTCAAAACCGTCAATTCCTCCTACTACGCATTGGAAAGCCCCTGCCCGAACATCGAGCGCGCGATGTCGTACATGGGCATCAACACGGTGAAGTCGCTGGTCCTGGGCTTCAGCTTTCTCGATTCGGCCAAGGACATCCCCGACTGCGACTCGGAGAGGCCGGGATTCAACCTGACAACGCACTGGCGAAGAGCGATCTACGGAGCCGCGGCTGCCCGCACCATCGCGAACACCGTCGAAACAGTCGATCCCGATGAGGCGTTCCTCGCGGCCCTGATGCAGGATGTCGGCATGCTCGCAATGCTCGTCACCATGCAGGAAGACTACATCGAAGCCCTCTCCGCCAGCGAACACGACAACGAGCGAGTCATCGAATGCGAACGCGCAGCGTTCGGTTTCGACCACACCGAGGTCGGCAGCGCGCTCGCGGAAAAATGGCACCTTCCTCCGTCGATCGCCGAGACCGCCCGTCACCACCATGACCCGGGCAACGCTCCGGCTACCCATGCGGCGTTCGTGCGCTGCGGCGGGCTCGCCTCCCTCATGGCGTCTGTCGCCGACAACGAAGCGTGCGAGCGCGATATGGAACTCTACGCCCAGCGCGCCAAGGCATGGTTCGGCATGGACCGCGAACAGGCCGAACAGACTCTCAAAGACGCTGTGGACGGCGCGGTCGCGCTCTCCTCGCTGTTCGCCATCGATACCGGCCGTCGCCCGGATCTGTCCAGACTGCTCGCCGATGCCAGCGATGCACTCGTCGAGCACCAGATCCAGACCCAGCGCCAGGCCGAGCGACTCGCACACCAGGCCAACACCGACGGGCTGACGGGCATCGCCAACCGCAAACGCTTCGACGAACTGCTCAAGCAGGAGTTCGAGAAAGCCCGCGCAAACGACACCGCTCTGAGCGTGCTCTTCTGCGACGCCGACAGATTCAAACCCCTCAACGATACCCACGGGCATCAGGCGGGCGACGCGATTCTGATCCAGCTTGCTCAGCGGCTCGGCGAGACCATCGGCAAGGCCGGCACGATCTGCCGATACGGCGGGGAAGAGTTCGCGGCGGTGCTGCCGGGGCTCAACGCCGATGAAGCAGCCAAGCTCGCCGAACTATGCCGCCTCTCCGTCGAGAGCAGGCCGTTCGATCTCCGGGACCAGCCGTGCAAACCCGACGAGCTTTCGGTGACCATCAGCGTCGGCATCGCCGCGCGGGAAGCCGGATCGGGCAATGTCGTTCGGTCGGCAGAGTTGCTGCTGCGTGCGGCGGACAAAGCCGTGTACGCCGCAAAAGACGGCGGACGAAACTGCGTACGCCTCATCCGGCTCAAGCGCCACCCCTCGCCGCCTCCCGCCTCCAGACCCAGCCCGATCTCCCGCGCCAAAAGCACCGTCAGCGGACTCTTCGGCGCTGCGCCAACGACACCAGATTCCTACCGCATCCTGCTGGTCGAAGATGATCGTCTGCAGCAGCAGATGATCGGCATGCCCCTCGTGAGGCAGAAGGGCTTCGGTGTGGAGGTGGTCGGCGACGGACAATCGGCGATCGCCTCGCTCGACGCGGTATCCGGACCAGACGATGCCAAACGCTTCGACCTGGTTCTCCTGGACATCGGCCTGCCCGACATGAGGGGGGTGGAGGTCGTGCGCCACATCAGAAAGAGCAAGGTCCACGCGACCGTCCCGATCGTGGTGCTGTCGGCCTCCGAAGAGGAACGCGATATCCGCGACTGCCTGCTCGCCGGAGCGAACGCCTACATCACCAAGCAGTCAATCTGCGACGATCCAAAATCCCGGATCCTGAGCATCGTGGGCTTCTGGACCAGCACCTCGCAGGCGGCCTGACTCCTCGGCGGGCGGCCACGGATCGCTGAAATCCTGAGCAGTGGACAGCAGGGCGGGTCGCGGCGATAATGCCCGACCCATTCCGCCACCATAGCTCAGTTGGTAGAGCGAAGCTTTCGTAAAGCTTAGGTCGCCGGTTCGAGTCCGGCTGGTGGCTCTGGCCGCCCCTCACGGGGCGGCTTTTTTTCTGCGCATTCGTTCCACCACTCGAATCAAACGCCAATGCTTTCGCCACCGCCGTACACTGCCGCCATGGCCAAAGCAGACCCTCAGACGATCAACGCGACCTTTCACTCAGCCCGCATGGCCCACCAGGCCGGCAACCTTCAGGAAGCGGAGGGCGGCTACCGACGCGTGCTGGCCATGAACCCCCGCCATGCTGAGGCCATGCACCACCTCGGCCTTATCGCCGCCGGAGCGGGGATGTTCTCAGATGCCATCGAGCTGTTCGAACGGGCCGTGGGGCTCGCGCCAAAGGCGATCGCGCCACAGCTCGATCTGGCCCGGGCGCACCGCGAGATCGGTCATCCGCAGGACGCCATCAAGGCGTTCCGGCGCGCGCTGAAGCTCGCCCCGAACGAAGCCATTGTCCTTGCGCAGCTCGCCGATCTGCTCCATCAGACCGGAGAGCACGAGGAGGCACTGTCGCTCGTGGATCAGGCGCTGGAGCACAAGCCCGGTGTCGTTCAGCTCATGGCGATCAAGGCCTCCGTGCTGGACGCGATGGAGCAAAAGAAGCAAGCCGAAGCGGTCTGCCGCGAGGCCTTCGCCAAGGCCCAGGAAGCTGGCGCACCGGTGCCGCTGATGATCGAGACCAGCTTCGCCCGGATCGCGCCGGGGCTTGGTCTTGCCGATGAGGCCGTCGGGCGGCTGAACACGGTCCTCGAGCAGGAGGGCCTCCGCACGGAGGCGCGAACGGCGGTGCTCTTCGCGATCGCCCGCATCGAGCAGGAGCGGGGCAATCATGAGCGGGCGTTCGAGTTGTACACGCAGGCCAACAGCGCATCGCCCGGGCAGTGGAGCGCCGATACGCACGCGGCCTCGATCGATGCACTGATCGGGGTCTACAGCCCCGAGCGCGTGGCGTCGATGCCGAGATCCCGTCAGACCGGCGAGGGGCCTGTGTTCGTCATCGGCATGCCCGGATCGGGCACCGCGCTCGTGCAGCAGGCCCTGTGCACGCACCCGGAAGTCGGGTCGTTCGGTCAGCCGATCGACCTGTGGGACGCCGCACGCCGGCTGTCCCGCGAGACACGCACGCAATACATGACGCCCCAGTTCATGGACGCCGCGACATCCAAGCTGCTGGACAACGCCGCGATCCGGTACGCGACCCGGAGCCGTTCACAGGCCCGCAGCGCCAGCCGGGTGATCGATGCGCTGCCGACCAACTTCTTCAACCTCGGCCTGATCGCGCAGCTGCTCCCGGGCGCGAAGGTCATCCGCTGCGTCCGGCAGCCGCTGGACGCGTGCTGGGCGGCGTTCACCGCCGGGAACCAGCCCTTCGCGCACAACCTCAGCGACCTCGGTCGCTACGCGCACGATCAGCAGCGCCTGACCGACCATTTCGTGGGCGTGCTCGATCTGCCGGTGCACACGCTCGACTACGAGGCGATGGTCGCCGATCCGGTTCAGCAGTGCCGGGCGGCGATCGAGTTCCTCGGGCTGGATCCCGACCGGCTCGATGCCGATGCCCTCGGCGAGGTGTTCGGACGGATCGCGGGTTCGCAGCGCCCGGGGTGCAGCGAGCCCTATCAGGCACTCCTTGGGGATCTGAAGTCGGCGATGGAGCCGGTCGCGAGCGCCGGCTGATGCGGCTCAGAGGCCGGTTGAGCCGAAGCCGCCCGAGCCCCGCTCGGTGTCCTCGAGGTCATCCACTTCGGTGATCGCGGCGTGGGAGACACGGGCGATCACCATCTGGGCGATCCGCATGCCCGGCTCAACCGTGAAGGGTTCCCGCCCGAGGTTGATCAGCGGGACCATGACTTCGCCGCGATAGTCGGCATCGATGGTGCCGGGGCTGTTGGGCAGGGTGATCCCATGGCGTGAGGCCAACCCCGAACGGGGGCGGACCTGGGCTTCGAAGCCGGGCTGAAGGGCCATGCGGAAGCCGCAGCCGATCAGTCCGATGTCGCCGGGTTCAAGGGTGATCGGCTCGCCCTCCTCGGGTGCAGCACTGAGATCCATGCCCGCGGCGAGCTGAGATTTGTACTGGGGCAGCACCGCGTTCTCGCGCAGACGCTGGATGCGCAGCACCGGTTGGTCGGTATCGGCGAAGTCGGTCGGGAAGGCAGCGTTCAGGTCGGCGGTGTTCACGCCGCTCAGAGTACCAGCGACAGCGATTCGAGGGAGGAGCCGCGTCGGGAATCCACGGGCATGGCCCGCCGGATCTCGGCCATCTCGCGCTTGAGCAGATCAATAATGCGGCTGGTGGCGACGATGGCCCGTTCGATCGCCGAGGTTCCGGTCACGGATTTCATCGCGTCGGCCCGCTTGAGTTCGCGACTCTGCGATTCGGCTTCCTGCTTGGCATCTCGAAGGGCGACAAGCACGGCTTCGGCTTTGTCGAGGCGGTCCTTGAGCTCAAGGATCATCCGCTGGCGGGAGGACTGAGGGTGAACGGACAGGGTGGGTTGTGCCATATCGGGTCTCCGTGGGTCGCCCGGTGGAGGAGAGAGAGGCGACGGAGGGCGAGGGCGCGATGCGCACTCGTTGGCTCTCCATATCTATCGGCATGGAGTATGTGGCGTTTCGAATTATCCGGACCCGGCAAGGGAAAATCAAGCGGCGTCGGCCGGAATGGCCGTGCAGGGCGCAGAAGCAGAAACCACCGGTTTGGGGAGGGTTTGGGCGATCTGAGGCACGAATCTGGCGATCGCTTCGATGACTCCGGCGACATCGGTCCGGGTTCTCACGCGGCTCATCGCGCTGAGCATGCCAGCGATTTCCGAGGGATCCGGGCGTTCGCCCGACCAGGCCCGGACACCCGGAACGGAGGTGGGGGCCAATTGCTCGATGTCATAGGCGAGCTCCTCGTGCAGTTTCTCGCCCGGGCGTTTGCCGGTGAACTCGATCCGCACGCCGGGGGCGCTGGTGCCGCCCTGCCTGGATGAGGCCCGTTCGACGATGGGCCTGAGGCCGTGGGACTCGATGAACCGTCGCGCGAGATCCATGATCCGGACCGGATCGCCCATGTCGAGGACGAAGACCTCCTGCCCGGTCCGGGCGTGGGGCCGGACGAGAGCCGCGGACTGGATGACCAGCGCGGCGGCTTCGGGGATGGTCATGAAGTACCGGGTCATCTGCGGGTCGGTCACGGTGACGGGGCCACCCTCGGCGATCTGCTTGGCCCAGATGGGCAGCACACTGCACGCCGAGCCGAGGACATTGCCGAAGCGAACCAGACTGAAACGGGTGTTGCTCTGGCACTCGTTGAGCGAGCGGACATACAACTCGGCCATACGCTTGGTCGCGCCCATGACGCTGGTGGGGTTCACGGCCTTGTCGGTCGAGATCATCACGAAACGCTCGACACCGACCGCGACGGAAGCGTCGGCGACGGCGACCGTGCCGAAAAGGTTGTTGTTGACTGCGGCGGAGGGGTGGTCCTCCATGAGCGGGACATGCTTGTGTGCCGCGGCGTGGAAGACGATGTCGGGCTGCAGTTCCTCGAGGCGCTCGAGTGTGCGTGGAGCGTCGACCACATCGTGGAGCACGATCCGCCGGTTGATATCGGGGTGGCTGGCGCGGAGCTGTCGATCGATCTCGAAAAGGGCGTTGTCGGAGCGGTCCATCAGGATCAGCAGGGATGGATCGTGGGCGGCGCAGATGCGGGCGAGTTCGCTGCCGATGCTGCCGCCGGCACCCGTGATCAGAACGCGCTTGCCTTCCACGACGCCTCGGACGAGGTCCGGATCGACGGGGCGGGGCTGGCGATCGAAGAGCGAACCGGGATCGACCGAGCCGAGCGGGGACCGCAGGCCCGGATCGCTCAGGCCGGCGGCGATGTCCTCGATCAGGGGGAGATGGCGGACGGTCAGACCGGCCTGGCGCAACTGGGCCTCTGTGCGGGTGAGCAGTTGGGACATAGCGGCGGGGAGGCAGAGCAGGGCTGTCTCGGCGCCGGTCTTGTCGGTCAGGGTGGCGATGTCACGGATGGTTCCGAGGTACGGGATGCCACAGGCCCAGGTGGGCGTTTCCGCGGGCTGATCGGGCTCCTCGAGGAGGACCGCACCGACGACGGCGGTGCGCAAAGGTGCGGACTCGCAGACGGCGGCTGCGGCTCTGGGGATCGTGTCGGCGGTGCCGACGATCAGGAGCGGCTGTGCTGCTTTGCGAGTGTGATGGTGCTGATCCGCCATGCGATGCCTCCGCCGTCTTTATCGGCCGATCGACATCAATTCGCCCGGAATTTCGGGCGATCCTGGGCGAACCTCAGTGTGGTGCGCGATTCGGAGCGGTCTGCTGCGGATCAATTTCGCGCAGGTAGGACCAGGAATAGATGCCGGTGTCGTGGCCATCGGAGAAGCGGATGCGGATGGCGTAGTTTCCTACGAGCTCTGCGGAGAGCGCCGTCAGCGGTGCATCGCTCGCTCCGCCTCGCTTGGGACTGCTCGGGAGGACGGTGAGGGGGTTTTTCTTGAGGTCCTCGCGGAGTTTGCGCGCTTCGGCGGAGGGGGACATTTTGCGGAGGTAGGCGATGGTGTAGGAAGACTCCGAGCCGTCGGCCCACTCGATGCGGAGGCCTTGGTCTTTCTTGAGGTCCAGATTTGCGGGTGTGAGGTCCATCGGGGGAAAGCGTAGCCGCGTTTGCGAAGGCGGGACAGGCCAATGATCCGGTGCTCGGCCTGCAAACGACAGCCGCCCGGCACAGGGGGTAGTGCGGGCGGCCAGACGATTCATGTTTTCTGCGAGCACAGCCCGCTTCACGAATGGGATCGCAAACAGGAGAGCTCAGCGACGATCAGCGGCGACGACGGGTCGCGGCGAGACCCGCGAGGCCGGCGATGGCGATCGCACCGGGGGTGGGGATCGGCACCACGCTCAGCTTGACGGTGTAGTTGCCAGTCTGAATATGAGCGCCGTTGAAGTTCGCAGCGTCGCCGAAGCCACTGACCGCGAACCAGAGGTCGGTCGCGCTGGTGGTTTCGTAGGCGATGAAACTGCCGAGGTTGTTCGGGAAGCCACCATCGTCGTTGAACGCGAGTTGCACACCGCCGGCATCGAAAAGGCCAAGGATCGTGTCGGGAGCCTGCAGCGGAACTTCCAGCGGGATGATCACGATCGAAACGATCGAGTTCGCCGGGGCGCTGAAGGTGAACCAGTCGACATCGCCGACCTGGCCGCTGACCAGTTCGGCACCGAAGACGGCGACACCGCTCACGAGATCCACGGTGTCGGCACCGGACTGGACATCGTTGGCGGGATCATTATCCATGACCCCGGCGGAAGCCAATCCGGCTCCGGCAAAGACGAGCGCAGCTGCGCTGCCAAAACGGGCGTATTTCATCTCTTATCTCTCCTGACTCTCTGTATAGACCATGGAGCGACCTGTGCGGGGTCGAACTCTATTGCTCTTACAGAATAGAGCGCTTTCAGGGCTTGTCGACCCATGAAGAGCAAAAGTCCTGCAAAAATATATGGCCGAATCCGGGGCTAATGTGAAGGTGGGTAGGATGAAGATTATTGGACCCCTACAAACAGCACCCCTGTTCAGGGGTACGCGGTAGTTGTGGGGTCCAATTAGAAACGCCCCGGATCACATGGGCTTTTTATCGATGGTCACATCGTAGACATGCAGGAGTTTGTTCTTGTCGAACACCATCTCCTGGCGGCTGTAGCCGGTGATGTCGTACTCGGGGGTGAGTTCGATGGCGTCGACGGGGCAGGCCTCTTCGCACATGCCGCAGAAAATGCAGCGGAGCTCGTCGATCTCGAACTTGACGGGGTATTTTTCCCGGTCATCCCAAGGAGATTCGCCGGCCTCGATGTGAATGCAGTTGGCCGGGCAGATGGTCGGGCACATCATGCACGCGACGCACTTGACGCGGCCCTCCTCATCGCGGTTGAGGCGGTGGACGCCACGGAAGTTGCTGACCTGCATGCCCCTGGCGTCGGGAGCAGTGTGCTCCTTGCGTTCTTCGGGGTACTGGAGGGTCTGCGTGGTCTTGGACTTGCCCAGAACGGGGATCTTGGACTGCCCGAAGCTGGTGAAGAAGTGGCGCACCGTGGTCCCGAAGCCCTTGACGATCGACGGGACATAGGCGTTCTCCATCGCGTTGAGCGGCGGACGGGAGATGCGCTTGATGTCGGTTTCGGGGATGGTCATGGGAACCCTGGACTCCGGTCTGGGGCGGGAAAATCGTTGGCTGGGCGTGAAGCATAGCGGAGAGCGGGTCCGGCTTCCCGGCTTGTGGGGGCCTGGCGGTTGAGAACCTGTCAATCGCGCCGGAAAGCGGGGGGCGGGGTGATACGCTCGGACGGTTTGTCCGGCCGACCAGCCGGGCCGGATCCTTTCCCTGCGATACGGAGCACCCGACCGATGCCATTTTCCTCCGGCGGCGTGAGTTTCAGCCGACTGCTCGTCAACCCCGGTCCCGAGACGCCGACGCGCTCGATCGGGCTGGAGCAGCTTGAGGCGCTCAGCGAGCACCGATTCGAGCAGACGGACCTCGGCATTCCGCTGGAAACCGAGGCGGGGTGGACGACGGCGGTGCACCTCATGGACACGGCGTTCGACTACGACAAGGTGGTGTACGCCGACGGCTCGCTCGGTCTGCTCGGTCTGCGGATCGATACGAACAAAGTGCCGGCGGATGTGAAGAAGGCGGTGCGTACGCAGCATGAGGTGGCGCTCGCGAAGGACAACCCATCGGGTTTCCTCAGCAAGCGCCAGAAGACCGAGGCGAAGGAACTGGCCGAGCACGAGCTGCACGAGCATCTTTCGGCGGGGAAGTTCCGCAAATCGAAGATGACCGAGCTGCTGTGGGATGTGCCGTCGAAAACGGTGCTGACCGCTGGCTCTGCCAATCGCACGATCGAGGTGCTGAGCGAGCGCTGGCGGGCGACCTGGGGCGGCGGGCTGTCGCCGGCGTCGGCGGGGACTCTGGCGTACGCGTATCTGTCGGGCAAGGGATTGAGCCGCGATTACGAGGACCTGCGTCCGTCGGCGTTCACCGCGCCGCCACCGGGTGCGGGGTCGCGGATGGACGAGGCGGGCGAGCCGGTGTTCGGCGATGACCCGCTGACTCCGGAGGTGCCGTGGGCGGCGGGCGGCCCCGAACCGCGGGATTTTCTGGGCAACGAGATGCTGATCTGGCTGTGGTACATGGTGGATCAGCACGAGGGTCTGATCGAGTTGCGCGATGAGGGAGAGGGCGCGAGCGAGATCGCGGTGCTGCTGGACCGGTCGCTGGAAATGGAGTGCGGCTGGGGGATCAGCGGCAAGCAGTCGCTGCGCGACCACGCCGGAGGGACCGCGCCGGTGCGGATGCCCGAGGCGGCGGATGCGCTGGCGACGGGCAAGTGGCCACGCAAGGCCGGTCTGGTGCTGGCGGACGGGGCGGGCGCGGGGGATCAGTTCACGCTGACGCTGCAGGCGGACCGCTGGCTGGTATCGGGCGCGAAGCTGCCTCACACCGAGCAGGAATTCGAGACGGCGCGGGAGCTGGCGGAGTGGCGGCTGGAGCAGATCACGCGGCTGGACGGGCTGCTGCTGCGTCTGCTGCACACCTTCCTGGATCTGCGCTGTTCGGATCGCTGGCCGACGCAGCGGACGAAGATTCGTGACTGGATCAAGGCGAACCGCAAGAAGCGAGCGGGGATCGGCGCGCCGGCTCAGGTCGAAGCCAAGCCCGCGGTGGGTTCGACGGTCGAGCCGGTTGGTGCCGGGTGAAACCGCGGGGCATGGTTCCCCATACACCCGTTTGGCTGCATTTCGCGGCGGGAGGACACACGATGCGTATGAAGAACACGATCGCCGCGGGGCTGATGATGATGGCGGCGTTGCCGCTGGCCGGTTGTCTGGTTTCGGGCGCGGATTCGACCGAGGTGCGAGGCACGCAGGTGAACCCGGTGACGCTGGAGACGATTCAGCAGCAGGCGATGACGCGCGAGCAGGTGCTCGATCTGCTCGGGCCGCCGACGCGCAGCACCGAGATCAAGAACGGCGAGATCTTCTCGTACGACTGGGAGAAGCGCAAGGAGGGCGGGGGCGCGGTGCTGCTTCTGTTCGCGCATCGCCACTCGACGGAGGAGAAGGTGACGGCGTACATCCAGTTTGAGGATGGCGTGGTGACGAAGACCTGGACCAGCAAGTAGGCGGACAAGATTTCATTTGGTATGCTGGCCGTCCATGAACGAGATAGGTCAGTCAAGTGATACACAACCGAAGATAATCACAATTCACCCGGAATCGATTTATGATTATCAAATCGCAGTTATATCAAATTCACATTTTCCGACTGTCCACCACTCTCTGTTCGAACTGTCGCTTTCAAGTGGCTTGATGCCCACATCGATTCTTGCCCAATGGAATAGAGCACAATCAGTCTGGTCGACTTTCAGTGCGGCTGCTGCTTCTCTGTTGCTTTTCCATTTGTGGTATGTGGCAATACCATTGCTCTTAGTAATTACTTATCTAAGCGCAAAAGGGTCAAAGCGATTAAATATCCGCTTGGCATATTTTGCAGCAATGGATTCTAATTACGGGGAGTGGTGCCTGCATCGAGGTTATCTGTCGTTGGTACGGCCCCTTGATGGGATGTCAGAATCACAAGTTCGATTGTCCGAGTGCTTTGTGTCGCGTGCGCGTGCTGACTCCTACGGCGTAGCGAACTCGATTTCGTTGTGGTCGGGTCCCGCAATGTTTGTTGTTGCGCTTATTGTAAAGCTTGTCGTCGCAATTCTTTTGGTGATATTTGCCTTTAATAGCTGGCCTGCGATTTCATCTGTGCTTGCTGGGTTGATTGGTACATTCTTCCTGTTTCAGACTTTTTCTCGGTCTGTTGGATTTATCGCACGGGCTATCGTGCAGCGGCCCCATTAAGCTATAACACAAGCTCGTCATTAGCAATGCTGTTTTCTAGAAGAAGATATTTGCACTTTGCTCAAAATCCAGCAGCCATCGTTTGCGTTCGAGGCCACCCGCGTAGCCGTGCAGCGTGCCATCGGACGCGATGACGCGGTGGCACGGGATGACGATGGCGATGGGGTTGGCGCCGTTGGCGGCGCCGACCGCGCGGATCGCGTCGGGGTTGCCGATTTGGCGCGCGATGGCGGCGTAGGAGCGGGTTTCGCCACGCGGGATGGTGCGCAGGGCGGTCCAGACCTGCTGCTGGAACGGTGTGCCGCGGGGCGCGAGGGGGAGGTCGAAATCGCTGGCTTCGCCGGCGAAGTAGGCGGCGAGTTGCTGCTGAGCGCGATCGAGGGTGGCGCACGGATCGTCGAATTGTTCTTCGGTGTCGAAGGCGAGTTTGGTCAGTGATCCGCCGTCGCTGGCGGCGAGCATCGGGCCGAGCGGTGTGTGGATGGTGCGCTGGGGCATCAGGCCTCCAGTTCCTCGCCGATGCGGGTCTGGACGGTGCCGTCGTCGGCGCGGGAGATGAAAAGGGTCTTGCCGTTCTGGTCCTTGT
Source organism: uncultured bacterium (assembly GCA_965652425.1). Lineage (GTDB taxonomy): Bacteria > Planctomycetota > Phycisphaerae > Phycisphaerales > UBA1924 > JANSXG01. Next base: position 19,273 of record CBFGVX010000033.1, read on the forward strand.
AGGCCCCGGCGATGCATCCGGCGATGAGCTGGGCGACATCGTCGGCGGTGACACAGATCGACTCGGGAACCATGTCGGTGTTGAAGAGGCCTCGGAGCATGGGGGTCTCGACGGCGCCGGGTGCGACGGCGTAGCCCCGCACGCCGATGGACGCGCCTTCCTTGGCGATCGAACGGGCGTAGGAGTTGATCGCGGCTTTGCTGGCGGCGTAGGCGAAGAAGCCGGGGAAGGGGTCGGCGGTGCCGAGGGTGGACACGCCGACGACGGTGGCGGGGGGCGAGTCGCCGTCGTACTCGGCGTGGCGGGCCTTGAAGTGGGGCCAGGCGGCCTCGATCATCGCGCCCGGGCCGATGGCGTTGACATCGAAGGCGTGCTGGATGTTGTCGATGCCGGTGGAGCCGATGGGTTTGAGCGGGGCGGTGCCGGCGTTGAGCACGAGGTGGTCGAGGCGCCCGAAGCGTTCGACGGCCGCGTTGACGGCATCGGCGGCGGCTTCGGGGTCGGCCATGTGGGCGGAGATGACGGTGATCTCGAGGGCTTTATCTGAAGCGGCTTCGGCGATCGCCGCGGCGGCCTGTTCGAGTTTGTTCTCGTCGCGGGCGACCAGGGCGAGGCGCATGCCGAGGGCGGCGAGGCGGTGGGCGGTGGCGAGACCGATGCCGGAGCTGGCCCCGGTGATGAGGGCGACGGGGTGGAGCCAGGCGTCGGGGCGGTCGTCGGTCACGGTGAGAGTCCTGTGGTTCGGGGAGGAAGCGTGAACTTGCGCGATCTTCGCACGGTGCGGATACCCTAGCGGGCATGCAGGGCTCACATCATTTCTGGGATCGTTCGAAGGTCTTGATTCTGCTTTCTCTGGCGGTGGTGCTGGGGGTTCCGTTCGCGATCGCGCTGACGCGGGACGGCGTGGACACCCCGGCCAACGCCGAGCGGCTGGTGATCATCACGCCTCACAACGAGCAGATCCGCTACGAGTTCGAGCGGGCTTTTTCCCGGTGGCATGAAGAGAATTACGGCACGCCGGTGGCGATCGACTGGAGACAGCCGGGCGGGACGAGCGAGATCCGCAAGCAGCTGACCTCGCTGTACACGGCGGCGCTGCGCAGCGGGGACATCGGGGCGGACGGGGAGATGGCACCCGGAAAGCGGATGATCTACGACCTGATGTTCGGGGGCGGCTCGTACGAGCACGACCAATTGAAGCAGGGGGTGAGCGTGGAACTGGGCGGGACCGAGGTCACCCTGCCGATGAGCGTCCCGGCGGGGCTGTCGGAGGAGGAATTGGGGCAGGTCTTCGGGACCAACGCCATCGGTTCGGGGTTCCTGTACGACCCGGAGAAGTACTGGATCGGGACAGCGCTGTCGGGGTTCGGGATCATTTACAACCGCAACTCGCTTCGGGATCTGGGGATCGATGAGCCGCGGGCGTGGGGCGACCTGACCGATCCGCGTCTGACGGGCTGGCTGGCGCTTGCGGATCCAAGGATGTCGGGCTCGGTGACGACGACCTACGACTCGATCCTGAACAATTATGGCTGGGACGAGGGGTGGCGGATTCTTCAGTCGATGAGCGCGAACGCGCGGTACTTCTCGAACAGCGCGAGCAAGATCCCGGTGGATGTGAGCCAGGGCGAGGCGGCGGCGGGGGTGGCGATCGATTTTTACGGTCGGTACCAGTCGCAGGCAGTGATGCGCGAGGGGGAGACGGTCGAGACGACGCGCGTGGGGTACATCGATCCGCCGGGCGTGACCTACATCGATGCGGACCCGATCTCGAAGCTGCGCGGCGCGCCGCACCCGGAGATCGCCGACCGGTTTATCCGGTTCGCGATTTCCGAGCAGGGGCAGTCGCTGTGGCAGATCCCGGCCGCCGACGATCGCGATGGTCTTGGCCCGGAGCAGTACGAGCTGCGCCGGATGCCGGTGACGCGATCGCTGTACGAAGACCACGGCGAGCGGTTCGTGGACCGCGGGCTGGACCCGTTCTCGGCGGCGATGGAGACCGAATCGCGGGGTTGGCGCTCGGCGGTGGCACCGATGATGGCGGCGTTCGGGTGCGATATCCATCAGGACCAGGTCAGGGCGTGGACCGCCCTGAACCGGGTGCGAGCGGCGGCGGAGGCGGGCGAGGTCGCGATGGCAGAGTACGAGCGGCTGCGCGAACTGTTCTTCCGGTTCCCGGAGCACGAGTTCCCGGCGGACTTCCCGGATGAGCAGCTCGCGGGGACCACGCTTCTGTTCAGCCCGGAGCATTACCGAACGATCCGGCGGGACTGGGCGGGGAGCCGACCCCGGCAGGAGAGCCAGATCGCGTATACCACCCATTTCCGGCGGAATTATCGAGAGATTGTGCGATTGACGGATGAATTGCTCCGCTAAAACGCTTTACCTGTCTGCGGGATAGAATGAAACACGCTTGATGGCCCCTTTTTTCCGATGAGAGATTGCCCGATTCACTGGGCTCTGCTCCACTGAAGACCCGACAGGACACCGATCCGTGGTGAGTTCGACGCTGACACCCTCTGCCGAAGCAGCCGTACGCATGATTCCTACCAACTCCGACGGTTCGGGTCCGTGGCGTCCGCCGCTGACGAAGATCCTGGCGACCGTCGGGCCGGCGATGGCCCACCCGGACATCATCGAGAAGATGATTCAGAACGGGGCGAGTCTGTTCCGGCTGAATTTCTCGCACGGCAGCTTTGAGGAGCACAAGATCCGTCTGGACATGATCCGGATGGTCGCGGACTCGCTGGACACGCCGGTGGCGGTGCTCGGCGACCTGTGCGGCCCGAAGATCCGGGTCGTGAAAACCCCCGATGCGGGCATCCGGCTCCGTCCGGGTCAGGATGTGGTGATCCAGCCGAACCTTGATGTGTGCGTGGACGGCGAGGTGCCGGTGCTGGGGGCGACCTACGCGAATGTTGCGACGGAGGTCGAGCCGGGGCACCGTGTGCTGATCAACGACGGCCAGATCCGGATGCTGTGCGTGGAGGTCGGGACGGGTGTGGATCGTCACGCGGTCTGCCGCGTGACGGTGGGCGGGCTGGTGACGACGGGCAAGGGGATCAACCTGCCGGACTCGAACCTGACGATCCCCGCGCTGACGGATCACGACTGGGCGTGCGTGGACTGGGCGGTTCAGCAGGAGCTGGACTTCCTGGCGATGAGTTTCGTGCGCCACGGCGATGAGGTTCAGCGGTTGCGCGATGCGCTGAGCCGTCTGTGCACCTTCGAGCGCTGCGGCACGGGTCTGTCTGGTGCGAACGCGGGGCCGACGATCCCGATCATCGCGAAGATCGAGACGCCTCAGGCGGTGCTGAACATCGACAGCATCATCGAGGTGGCCGACGGCATCATGGTCGCGCGGGGCGATCTCGGTGTGGAGATGGACATCGCGACGGTCCCGGTGACGCAGAAGCGTCTGGTGCGCAAGGCGCACGAGTGGGGCAAGCCGTGCATCGTGGCGACGCAGATGCTCGAGTCGATGATCAACTCGGCGTCGGCGACGCGGGCCGAGGTCTCGGATGTGGCGAACGCGGTACTGGATGGTGCCGATGCGGTCATGCTGTCGGCTGAGACGGCGGTGGGGCGGTACCCGCACCTGGCGGTCGAGACGATGCGCCGGATCGCGGTGGTGACCGAGCAGTCGCTGCGCGAAGAGAAGATCCTTCCGAACCCGCCGAAGCGTGCGCAGGAGCTGCGGCAGATGATCCCCGCGCTCGCGCACGGCGCGTGGCACATGGCCAACGACATCGGCGCGGAGCTGATCGTGGTGTGGAGCCAGCGGGGCGGGGGGGCGCGGTACCTGTCGCGCAACAACTTCCGCGTGCCGATCGTGGCGTTCAGCAGCGATCCCAAGGCCGTGCGCCGGATGACCATGCTGTACGGCGTGTACCCGCTGCTGGTGAACCGGGTTCCGGAGCACCGCTCGGACTTCGCGAAGCTGGTGGACGAGATCGTGCTCCAGCGCGGTCTGGTGCAACGCGGGCAGCCGATCGTGCTTCTGGGCGGCAAGCCGCTGGATGTGCCGGGCTCGCTGAACACGGTGGCGGTCCGGTACGCGGGCGATTTCCTGACTTCGTAACCGGATTTTGCTGGCGGCCCGCCTGATCCAAACGCTATCTTGCTGGCATGAGCCATCCAAGATCGATCGTGCGCTTTGCCTTGGCGTTGACCCTTTCGCTTCTGTACCTGCCACTCGCCGGGTGCTGGTGGTCGCACGGCGGGGCGAAGAATCGGGCTTCGAGCGTCGATGCATCCGCGTTGCATGCGGTGTCGTGGCCTCAAAGGGATATGGAAGTGGTGCGGGTACTGGCGGAGCGCACGCCGGAGCGGGTCTTCGCGCTGCGGATCGTCGATGCCGAAGTGGCGACCGATGAGGCCAAAGTTCTGGCGGAAACGCCGGTCGTTGCGGTCCATCATGTACAGGTCACGGAGAAGGGCGTGCTGCGGGTCTTTGAGCGAGTGGCAGAAGATCCGTCCGATCCGATGTTCTCAGTCAGCGATGTCTTCGTGAGGGGACCAAAGCCCAACGCTCGGTTTCTGTCGTCTCGCGATGCGGAACCGCTCCGCAGCGAGGACGAACTCAGAAACTTTTTCCCTGTACCGAGTGGAACCGAATACACCCACGCGGTGAAGCGGATCCAACTCAATGAGGGGGTCAGGGTGGCGATGCCGCGGATTGATGATCCCGAATTGGTCCGTGGGATTGTGTTGTACTTCAATGGTTTGGTATCCACGAAGTACGAGGAGGCCTTTGCGAGCCGGATTGACGAATCGGACTGGGTGACGATCCGGATCGATACAGTGAGCAGTGTGCGTACGGAGCGCGATGCGCTTCGCAAGCAGCGCAACGCGGAGCGGAGTCGGTGGCTCCAGCGCAGGATGGAGGCCCTCGCTTCGGAAAGCATTGATCCTGCGGGAGATGCGAGGTCAAGCTACGATCTGCTTGAGGCGACATACGAAGAGACGCAGAGAGAACTGGACGAGGCGCTGCCTCAGCTACGGCGGGGCTTCACGCTGGATGATCCGTCTGACGCCGCATCAGTCGGCCAGCAGGTCGCGGCGGCGGTTGATGATGCGCTCGCCGAGAACGCGTACGCGGCCGAGGCCGCTCTCGATGCTCTCCAGGCGATGCATCCGCAACTCGCCGGGGTGCCGGTGGTGGTGGTCGGCTGCAGTGCCGGAGCCATCGCCGCTCCGTCGGTCGCCGGTTATCTCGGTGAACGCGTGGATGCGCTGGTTCTCGTGGCTGGAGGTGCGGACCTGCTGAAAATCGATCGCGAGACATCGCTTGAAAGCTCGAGACGGCTCGGTGTGTTCGCGACTGAGTATGAAGAAGTTGCAAGGAAAGATTGGCGGATGGTCCAGAAGGCCTACCGCGAATCCGTCCAGCTCGACCCCCTCGTCCTCGGCCCGGGCCTGCGCCACATCCCCACGCTGATCATCCGAGCCGGGTTCGACAAATGGGTCCCGGCTTCCACGGGGAGTGAACTCGTCCGCGCCTTCGGCAAGCCCGATCGCGACTGGCACCCCGGCGGCCACAAAACGCTGTTCTACTTCCTCGAGGGTCGGGCTCCGCGGGTGCTGCGCTGGCTGGACAAGAATACGCCCGAGCCGGTGCGCGAATCCCGCCACGCGGCTACTGTTGCCCCATGAGCAACACTCCATCCGGCGTGCAGCGGACCGCCGCGATTCTGGCGATCGGTGACGAACTCGCCATCGGTCAGTCGCTGGATACGAATTCCAAATGGTTGTCGTCGCATCTGACCGATCTCGGGATTCGCGTTGTCGAGCATGTGACCGTCCCGGACGAGCCGCCGGCATTGCGCGCGGTGTTCGAGCGGCTGACGGCGAGCGCGGATCTGCTGCTCGCGACCGGCGGGCTCGGGCCGACCGCCGATGACCTGACGCGCGATGTGCTGTGCGCCTGCATGGGCGATGAGCTGGTGCGCGATGATCGCCAGCATGAGCGCCTGGTCGAGCTGTTCCGTCGTCGCGGCCGGCCGCTGGAGAACGGCAACGACCGGCAGGCGCTGCGCCCCTCGACCTCGATCTGCATGGACAACGATCAGGGCACCGCGCCCGGGATCGCAGCGACGCTGAACGGTGTGGATGTCTATCTGCTGCCCGGTCCGCCCCACGAGAATCGGCCGATGTTCGAGCGGTTCGTCGTGCCGCGGTTGCGCACCGATCCGAAGCGCGCGATCACGACGCGCCTGATCCGGCATTACGGCATCCCCGAATCGAACGCGGCGGTCGCGCTCGGAGACCTGCTCGATCGCGATCGGCTCGAGCGAGGCCTGCCGCTGGTGGGGATCACGGCCTCGGACGGGGTCATCACGACGCGGTTGCGTCACGAGGGCGCCCCGGCGGAGGCGCCGCGCCTGCTCGATGAAGCCGACCGGCTCATCGGCGAGCGGATCGGCAGCTACCGCATCTCGCCGGAGCCAAGCGAAACACCGAGCGAGGCCGACCTCGTCGAACTCACCGTGCTCGCTCTGAAGCGGGCCGGGCACGGGCTGGTCACGGCCGAGTCGTGCACCGGTGGCATGATCGGGGAGGCGGTGACGAGCGTGTCCGGATCCTCATCGGTGTACCACGGCGGGTGGGTGACCTATTCAAACGAGCACAAGTCGATGCATCTTGGTGTCGCCGAAGCGATGCTCAAGCAACACGGCGCGGTGAGCGAGCCGGTCGTACGGGCGATGGCGGAGGGCGCGATCGAGCGGTCGCCGCGGGTGTTCGGGCCGGACGGCGCGAGACTCCGCCACGCGCTGGCCGTGACCGGCATCGCCGGGCCGGATGGCGGCTCGCCGGAGAAGCCGGTCGGCACGGTCTGGATCGCGCGGGCGAGCGAGGACGGGGATGGGATTGAGACCGAAGCACGCCGGTTCGTGTTCCCCGGCGATCGCGACACGGGCAGGCGGCGCACGGTGAGCACGGCTCTGGCGATGCTGCTGCTGCACCTTCGTGGCAATCGGCTGGAGAAACTGCTCTGGCAGGTCGACTGAGGGGGCGCTCAGATCGCGCGTTTCTCGCCGGCTTGGATCGGATGGATCCCAGAGGGATCGATTTCTTCCGGTCTTGTCGCGGTGCGCGGGGAGATCTCCAGCACGCAATCCGGTGAACCGTCCGATTTTCTGGGTACTGCGATGCCGCGCGTTTCGAGCCACGCCGCGGCTCGCTCGGTCTGAAGGCGGGCCGACGAAGCGGGGGAGTCGTTGCCCTCGGCATTCTTGATCGGCGCGAACTCATCGACGCGATCGACCTCGTAGACGATCGATTGCTCGCAGAGCGGGATCGCGTCGAAGACGAACATCTCGAGCTTGACGCCGTTCGGTTCGCTCGGGTCGAGCGGGCGGCCGGTTTCGAGGTCGATGCAGGGGACCTTCTTCTCGGCGCGGTGGTAGGGCAGGGCCAGATCGCCGGAGGTGATGCGCTCGACGAAGGCGCGGCCGAGCATGTGCAGCGCGATGTTGCCGGCACGGAGCGTGAGCGTGCCGTCGGGGTTGCGCTGGGCGGCGGTGGCTTCGGGCAGGTCGGAGTACTCGATCACGCCGGGCTTGCCGTCGATGGTGCAGACCACGCCGACCTTCTCGCCCGGCTCGGTCTTGGCGACGACCTTGGTGGACATCTCGCCCGATGAATCGGGGGCGGTGGCGTGCAGGCCGATGAAGACCGGGTCGACGACGCGCGCCAGCGGGTTGTCGATCTGCACATAGCTGATGTGCTCGACGCCGCGGCGTTTCATATCTGACAGCGCGCCGGATTGGGCGAGGGCCCGGAGCGACCCGCCGTGCCCGTCGGGGTTGGTGGCGACCTCGTGCTTCTGCGCGAGCAGGATCTTGCCGGTGGTCATGTCGAAGGACGGCAGCACGCCCTGCGGGAAGAACGAGATGTTGGCGGGATTGAGCCCGAAGAAGTCGTGATCCTTGAAGAACGCGACGGTCGCTTCGTGGTTGAGCGGGCTGGTCATGATGTACCACGGCACGGGGGCGCTGTAGCGGTCCTGCGCGGCGTGAATCCAGTCGGCCAGGCAGCCGAAGAGCGGGTTGCCCGTCACCGCGCCGCCGGGGTAGCAGCCCTTGGGCCCGTCGTAGCCGAGGCGCGAGCCCTGCCCGCCGGCGACGGTGAACGCCGCGACCTTGCCGGTGCGCAGGAGTTCTTCGCCGGCAGCGCGGTACTTCTCGATGTCCCAGTCCTGATCGCGCATGTAGCCGGGTGGCGGGGCGATGTCCGCGTGGCCGGGGTCGAAGGACGGTTTGCTGTGTACATAGTCGCGCACCAGCGCGGGCACGGCGTCGAGATCGAGCGAGGCGATCTGATCGAGCAGCGCATCGAGCCGCGGCTGATCGAGTTCATCGGCGAAGCGGAGCAGGTGCTCCTGGCCGATGGCGATCAGGCGTTCCCGGATCTGTTCGAGTCGGCGGGTGGTGGTGTCTGCGGCGGGCATGGTCTCTCTCCTGGATCGTCAATCGTCGGGCAGATCGGGTTCGGAGGGTTCGGTCCACTGCTCCTCGGTGTGGCGGACGATCTTGCCGGTCTCGACATAGATGACCTGCTCGGCGATGTTGGTGCAGTGGTCGGCCATGCGGGCGATCGCCGCGGCGACGCGGTTGAGCGCGAAGGCGTACTCGGCCGAGCGGTTGCCGCCGGCGAGTTCTTCCTCGTTCTCGCGCAGGATGGCCTCGCGGAAGGCCTCGGTGGCGTCGTCGGAGGCGAGGACCAGGCGTGCGGCGTCGGTGTCCATCTCGTCGAGGGCCATGATCGAGTGCTCGATCATCCCGATGACGCTGTTGGCCATGACCCGGAACCGCCGGGGCGGATCGCCGGGAAGCTTCACCCACGCGCTCATGCGGGTCACCATCGCCACGGCGAGGTCGGCGATGCGCTCGAACTCGTTGTTGACCTTCACGATGGTGAGGATGGACCGAATCTGATAGGCCGAGAGCGGGGGCTCGCTGCCGGAGGAGCAGAGCTGCATGGATTCGGTCAGGAGCGAGACCGCCGCCCGCTCGATGCGGATGTCCACGCGGTCGATGACCTCGTCCTCATGGATGACCTTCTCGGCGAGCGAGGGGTCCTTCTCGAAGATGGCCTGGACCGCCGCCTCGACGATGCGCTGGACATGGCGTCCCTGTTCGACCAGGTCGGTCTTGAGGGTGTGCAGCCGATCTCCGAGGGGGCCGTGGCGCAGTTCTGGCACTCGGTTTCCTCCGGTGGAAGTGGGGTGGGCACTGTACCCAATGGGCGTGTTCCATGGGCGGTCTGTCGCGGACACGGCGGTGCCGCGACGGGTATCATCGGGCTCCCGCGCACGCCGCGTAAACCGTCATGATCCCTGCATTCGCACCCGGAGCATTCCATGCCCTTCGATATCGAAGCCGTTCACGCCCGTCAGATCCTCGATTCGCGGGGCAACCCGACCGTGGAGGTCGAGGTCGCCCTCTCCGGAGGGGTCATCGGTCGCGCGGGGGTTCCCTCGGGCGCGTCCACCGGCGAGCACGAGGCGGTCGAACTCCGCGACGGGAAGAAGGACTTCTTCCTCGGCAAGTCGGTCCTCAAGGCGGTCGAGCATGTCAACGATGTGATCGGACCGGAACTGTTCGGTTTCGATGCGCGCGATCAGGAAGAGATCGACCGGCTGATGCTGGACCTCGATGGAACGGCCAACAAGGGCAAACTCGGCGCGAACGCGATTCTGGGCGTATCGATGGCGGTTGCGCGAGCCGCGGCGGAGGGCATGGGGCTTCCCCTCTTCCGCTACCTGGGCGGGACCGGCGCGAAAACCCTGCCAGTGCCGATGCTCAACATCCTCAACGGCGGCAAGCACGCCGACAACACGGTCGATTTTCAGGAATTCATGATCCAGCCGTGGGGATTCGATGACTTCCACCAGGCGCTGCGCGCGGGCGTGGAGATCTACCACTGCCTGAAGGGTGTTCTGAAGGACAAGGGCCTTTCGACCGCCGTCGGCGACGAGGGCGGCTTCGCGCCGGACCTGAAGGACAACGAGGAGGCGCTGAGGATCATCGAGGAGGCCGTGGACAAGTCCGGTTATTCGTGGGGCGAGCAGATCTTCGTCGCCTTGGATCCCGCGACCAGCGAGCTGTGGTCCGAGGCCCAGAAGGACGGTAAGGAGGGCTACAAGTTCTTCAGCTCGACGCAAGAGGTGATTTCCAGCGACGACATGATCGCCCTGTGGGCCGGCTGGTGCGAGAAGTACCCGATCCGCTCCATCGAGGACGGTCTGGCCGAGAACGACTGGTCGGGCTGGGCGAAGCTGACGGCGAAACTGGGCGACAAGGTCCAACTCGTCGGCGACGACCTGTTCGTGACCAACAAGGACTTCGTGGCCCGGGGCATCGCCGAGAAGTCGGCCAATGCGGTGCTGGTGAAGGTCAACCAGATCGGCACGCTCAGCGAGACCTTCGAGACGGTAAACCTGGCTCAGCGGAACGGGTTCAACTGCGTGCTCAGCCACCGGTCGGGCGAGACCGAGGACTCGACGATCGCGGACATCGCCGTGGCGACCAACTGCGGGCAGATCAAGACCGGGGCTCCCTGCCGCAGCGATCGGAACGCCAAATACAACCAGCTCATCCGTATCGCCGAGGATCTGGGCGAGAACGCGGTGTACGGTTCGCAGACCTGGAACAAGGGGTAAGCCCGCTTCAAATGTGAAGTTGGGTAAGCAGGTCGTTGAAATTCGCGAATCAGAGAAAATGCGACCCTCTGGCTTTTTCGCAGCACCGAAACGGGTGTAAAGTCTGTTGAAACGCCTGATTCTGGTCCAGATGACCGTTTACGGGCAATAATTCCAGATTTTCTGCGTTCTATGCGTGATCCGATGCATCACCTTGGTGCAGGAACGCGAATAACAGGATGCTCGAAATGCGATCGGGCATTATTCCTCCTGTCATACAGGAGATCCGGCAGCATGGTTCCGGGGTGGGGTTTGTGAAAAGGAGCGACGATATGGAAGATCAGCTGTTCAACGATGCCGTATTCCGGCTCGGGCAACTCGGTGCTGACCGAGCGTTGACGAACCATAAGTTGCTCCGGCGTGTCAGCCGCATCCTTGCCCGGTACACCGGGGTCGAGGTTGCCGGCGTCGCGGTCCACAACGATGGCATGAAGCATCCGGCGTCGCAGACCTATGTGGTCGGGCCGTGGTCGGATGAGCAGTCCTCGCAGTTCCTCGACTGGTCGTCTTGGGCCGATTCGGATTCGGACACGGCGACCAAACTCAGCAGCTTCAAGCGGAACACGATCCATACGCTGGATGAATTGTTCGCCGAGGACGGATACGAGAAGTCCCGACTTTACAACGAGTTTCACCGCCCCCTGAACATCGTCGATCAGGCGTACGGCATTTTCCGGCGTCCGGACGGGTGCGAGTTGTTCATCGCGATCAACGCTCTTGAGGCCGATGGCCCGCTGTCGGAGAAGGCCCTTACCCGGTTTACCAAAATTGCCCCGTTTATCGCCAAGGCGTGGGCGGCCGGGTGGCGTCGTGAGCCGGCGTGGGTGAAGGGGCTCAAGCCCCATTGCCGCGCGGTGCTCGAACTGGTTCTCGAAGGGTTCGACGACGACCAGATCGCCGACAAGACCGGGCTGACCTACCACGCGGTGCGGGCGCATCTGAAGCGGCTGTTCCGCGCGGCGGATGTGAGGAGCCGTTTGCACCTGATGCAGGCCTATAAAGAAGAGCGGGCTGGCCGTCCGGACAACTCACCCCGTGCCGATCAGCCCAACGATGTGGTGACGGTGGTGGACCCGATGGACACGGCGTTCGGGTTGAACTTCTCAGCCGCGAGTTGAGCCACTTGCGAATCGACTCTCCTGCACCCGGCTCCAGTGGCCGGGTGTTTTCGTAGGATCATTGCCATGCGTGTACACCTGCTTCAGATGGATATCGCCTGGGAGGACCGGGAGGCGAACTTCCGGATTGTGGAAGAGATGCTGGACGGAGCTGGTCCGGAACGCGGCGATCTGGTGGTGCTCCCGGAACTCTTCGACAGCGGGTTTTCGCTGAATGTCGAGGGCACGGCGGATGATGCCCCGATCGGGACCGGGCGAACGCGGGCGTTCCTGTCGGAACTGGCCCGGTCCAGAGGGATCGTGCTGCATGGATCCTGGACCGGACTTGCCGAGCCGGGGGAAACCGGACCGGATGGGAAACCGATGGGTTTGAATTTCGCGGGGGGCTTCGGGACCGACGGGCGGGAGCTGTACCGTTACGCGAAGATCCATCCATTTACCTATGGCAGAGAAGGCGATCGGTTCGTCGGGGGCGAACGCGTGGTCTGCTGTGACA
>CBFGVX010000034.1:0-31589 GCA_965652425.1 uncultured bacterium
GCGATACAGACTCCACAAGACGCGTCGGATCCGCACCACGATACGCCGTCACCTCACGCGATACAGACTCCACAAGACGCGTCGGATCCACACCGCGATACGCCGTCACCTCACGCGATACAGACTCCACAAGACGCGTCGGATCCGCACCACGATACGCCGTCACCTCGCGCGAAACAGACTCCATAAGAATCGTCGGGTCGACGCCGCGGTACACCGTCACTTCACGCGATCCAGTCTGGAGTATCAGGTTTGGATCGGGCCCCTTGAACGCCGACACGCTGCGCGCGATCGCGTCTGCCATAGACACGCTTCCGCAGATCAGGATCAACACAAGCGGCAGGAAAAGCCATCGTTTTGCGTCGCGATACACCATCAGCGCACGAACCTTTCTCCGCCTGACCCGCAGTCAACGCGACAGATCGTCCCACCGCTCTCTGAACGCCATCAACAGCGACTTCTTTACGGCAGTACAGCCCGCGCCTGGATCGTCGAGAATCCATTCGCCACATTCACCGCCGCCTGCCAGGTCGAGAACTTGTCGTTCCCGCCCACCAGCTGCGCCTCTACCGTAAAGCTCTGCCCGGTCTTCGGCACAACCCTCAGCAGAACCACGCTGCCCAGCGGCACATTGTTCGCCTCGATCACGATCTCCGTCAGACCGTCGGTATCGAAACTCACATCCGCAGGGAAGCCCAGATTCGAAGTCGGATCATCCACGACCGCCTCGCCACCCACCGTCAACACCCGTACCCGCGGCGCGGTCGAATCCGGAAAGATCCGCACCGGGCTCAGCGGCTCGCTGGTCACCGCAGACGGCTGCGACCCACCCGGCAACCCGATCGAAAACGCTTCGATACTCACACGCCCCACACCACCGACACCACCGGACCGAGAACCCACTGCACCACACGCAGCGGTGCCACCAGCAGCGAGCAAACTCCCCGTCCCATCAACGGTCTCGGCGACCAACCGGATCGCGCCCCCGGAACCACCACCGCCGATGTATATATTGCTATTGCAAGCTCCGCCGTTCCCGCCCCTCGCCCGGATCTGACCATTCACGGTGATCTGGCTTGAGCTCACGATCAGGATCGCACCGCCGCCGCCGCCGCCACCGGTCGCGTTGTTCCCACGATTCGCGCCGGCCCCGCCCGACCCGCCGATCAGCGGGATGATGAACTGGCTGCCGTAGGTCTGGGCCGCCGGTGAATTGTTGCTTGCACCGATCCCACCGGTCGTCCCGTAACTCCCACCGTTCCCCCCCGACTCGTTCGTAGAAGCTCCCCCACCGCCCGGCCCAAAGCCCGCGCTCGGTTGAACGGTGTCCTGCGACCGGAATCCGCCGCGAAAGCCGCCCGGACCCGGTTCCGCCGCCGTCACCCCCGCCCCCGCGTTGGAACCCGCCTTCCCATCCAGATTCACCGTCCCGTTGATCACCACGGGGCCATCCACGATCCACACGACCGGTGCCGTACTCGGATGATTCTCAAAGCTCACCGTCACCCCGGCCGGGATGTTCACCTCGGAGTAGTGGTACACCACCGCCCATTGCGCCGGATCGTAGATCCCCGCGCCGGTACCCGGCTGGTTCCACACACCGGTCTGAGCGTTCGCGAGATCGATCGTCAGACTCGCGCCCGGATTGAACGGACCCGCCGATCCTCCCACGCCCGGCGGCAGCCCCAGATTCAACTGAGCATGAGCGGCCGATGCCGCAAGCGCCACAGTGCCCACCACAGCCAACGCGCGAAACGAACTGACCTTCATCATGATTGACCTCCTCCGGCGAATCCAAGCCGGGTCGATGAACAATTCGCGGATGCAAACGGGCAACCCACGACTCCATGAGCTGCACCGGTGAAACATCGATGACCTCGAGAAGCAATCTGCGCACGCCTTCGTCGCCGCGCCGATTGCACGATGCCGCTGCACAACAGAACCCACGCACCCCCAACGCTCGGCACCACGCTCACCAACACACCATCCCCGCCGACAACCTCAATCATTTCAAAGCCGTCCGCGAAACTGTCCGGAATCACCGCGATGCCGATGCCGGACTGCTCGGTCCAGTCACCGGGCACGCGCAAACTCAGCGTGACCAAAACCCCACTCCCAAACCACCCGCTCGCCACGACATTCGACAGCATCACCTCCGACGCAGGCCCGGGGTTCAAACCCGGAACCACCGGCTGCGGCAACTCCGACCACAGAGGCGAGGAAAAATCAAACACCGTCTCGTTCTCGTACGGCGCAGCCCACGAGTAACTCTCGAAGATCAACCCCGGCTGCGTGAAGATGAGACTGAACAGCGAGGAGTTGTGCGTCACGCCTTCCGGGGCCTCAAGCACGACATCAATCGAGAAGGCCTCACCGGGCGAGACCACGATCACATCCGCGCCGCCTGAGGACAATTCGAGCGTGGCAACACCAGCATGAACTCGCGATGCGAGTATCAGGAAGACCCCGCACGCAACCGCGACCGCTACGAATCTGCTCCGGATTCCCATGAGGCGACTCTCCAGCAGAACCGCTGCACCCACCGGTCGCATCCGCCCACATCAAAGACGCACACACCCGAAGCGCAACAATCCTCCTCCGACACTTCATGCGCAGCCCAACAGCCAGCGCGGCAGAACAACACAGTTTTTTTCACCACTACCAACTCCGCCTCCCAACCAAACCGGGATTCATCCCTCAAAACCGCATGATTCTCGGACCTTCCGCTCATCTACAGCCCCCCGCACTTTCTCATCATGCACTCTGGTTCCTATCAGGCAGTCGGGTATATTCAGGTGTGCTCCAGTCCGAACCACAGCCCGACAGCATCCCATCGGCCACCGCCCTCGCTGGCTACTCCCGCCAGGAACTGCTCGATCAGTTGCGAGACATCGCCAGCGCACAGTTCGCCCGCGAGTCCGCCGGTCACACACTCCAACCCACCGCCGTGGTCCACGAGGCTTGGATCCGCATCGCGGCTCAAGCCAAAGGATCACTGGAAACCGAAGCGGCTTTCCGCCAGTGGGCCGGACGAATCGTGCGACAGGTCCTCATCGATTACGCGCGCGTGCGCACCGCACAATGCCGCGACATACGACGCAGAGCACCCCTCACCGACCACGAAGCCCCCTCAGGACTCTCACCGGATCAGCTTCTGCAGCTCTCCGACCTCCTCGACCAGCTCAGCACCGATCAACCCCGCATGGCCTCCGTGGTCGAAATGCGATACTTCGGCGGCATGTGCGACGCGGACATCGCCAATCGACTCGGCATCAGCAGCAGAACCGTCCGCTCAGATTGGGCCGCCGCCAGAGCATGGCTCTATGGAAAGATGAACTCCCACTGATCCGTTTCCCCCGAACCTGCCGCACAACGCATAACTCCGTGTGAGCGACACCCCCAACCAACCCGATCACACTCCCCGAAGCGATGCTCCGGACCCTCAGCGATTCGAACGAGTCCGCGACGCGTTCGCCGAAATCATTGAACTCCCCCCGAGTACCCGCCACCAGCGACTCAGGCAGCTTGCCGAGGACGACCCCCCGCTTCACGCCTCAGTCGCAGAACTCATGGAGCTGTCTGATGCCGCGGACAAAGCCGGGTTCCTCGACCACGCCGCCCCCCCCGCCGATCATGAATGCGCCCTCGCCGACACGGTCCCTCAGCGCATCGGTCAATACAGCATCATCCGCAGAATCGGCGAGGGCGGCACCAGCGTTGTCTATCTCGCGGCATCCGGATCACCCATGTCGAGGAAGGCCGCGATCAAGGTGCTCCGCACCAACAGCACCGCCAGATCGACCGCCCGCGCCGCCATCGAAGCCGAAGCCCTCGCCACCCTCAATCACCACGGGATCGCGCAGATCTACGACACCGGCCTGCTGCACGATGGACGACGGTGGATCGCCTGCGAATGGGTCGAGGGACAACCGATCGACAAGGCCTGCCGTCCGCTCAATCAGAAGCAGATCGTCGAACTCCTCGCCCGCATCGCCGAAGCCATCCACCATGCCCACCAGAGCGGCATCGTGCATCGGGACCTCAAACCATCAAATGTGCTCGTGACCGATCGGCTCGAACCGAAGATCATCGACTTCGGAGTCGCGAGAGTCGGCATTGCAGAAAGCCACAAAAGCGCAGTCACCGAGCCCGGACTTCTCGTCGGCACCCTTGCCTATATGTCACCGGAGCAGCTCGAAGGCGGACCCATCGATGCCCGAACCGATGTCTACGGCCTCGGCCTGATCGCCTGTGAGACCCTGACCGGAACAAAGCTCCCAGATCGCAGCGCCAGTCTCGCCCATCTGGCACGCGCGACACAAGTCGCCCTGAAACCAAGGATCGCCGGATCGCACGGCAGCGAACGAGACCTCGAAGCCATCATCGCCAAGGCAACCCAGCCCGACCCATCGAAACGATACCCGTCGATGCAGCACATGGCCGACGACCTGCGCCGCGTCCTCCAATCACGCCCGGTCCATGCGTGCAAGCCCAGCGCAGCGCACAGAGTCCGACTCTACTCCCGACGGCACCCCCTGCTCAGCTGCGCCATCGGTCTCTCCATCCTCGCCATCTCCCTCCTCTTGACACTGCTCGTCGAATCGCAACACCGACTCGCCGAACAGGTCGACGATCAGAAGCAGCTCGTCAACGCACTCGTCACCCAATCACTGGCGAGTTTGCGCGAGATACGAGGCACATACCAATCACGCCTTGCCATGATCACCGCGCTCGCCGATCGGGTCGAGCGGCACGCCATGGAGAACCCCGAAGACCCACAGCTCCAGTCGCTGCTCGCCAAAGTCCTCAGGGACAGGGGCGACATGGCCTCGGAAGTCGGCGACCACGACAAAGCCCTACAAGACCTCTCAAGGTCGCTCGACCTGTACGCAACGCTCCACATCGCGAATCCCGACGACATCGAAACCGGACGGCTGTACGCCGAAGCGATGGTCCGGATCGGAGATGTCCGCTACGCAAAGGATTACAGCGAGGTGACCGTGCCCGTCATGACCACCTACCGCCAGGCCATGGCCGTGCAGCAGACACTGCTCGAACGCCATCCGGATCACATCGGATTGCTGGACGATTTTTCGTGGAGTTACGACCGCATCGGTGAACTGGGAACCCGCTGGGGAATGATCACACCGCGCGATGAACTCGAATCATTCCTCCGTGATCGCATAACGATGTGCGAGCGCCTCCTTCACAGAAACCCCGGTCGCGCACACAGCAGATTCACACTGGGCACCGGTCACCTGCGCCTTGCGAACTTCTACCTCCACCAGAACAAACCGGGCCTCGCCTACGACGAAGTGAAAAGCGGCCTGCCGCACCTTTCCGCCGCCGTGCAGGCGCAGCCCGACCGGTGGATGTTCGTTCAGATGCTCCTCATGCTGTACGCTACGAACAACGCCGCACTCGCCGAGCTACAGCGACACGACGAACTCGTGCAAGCAATCGACCTTCATGTTCAAACAGCACGCGCACACGCCAGAGTCATGCCCGGAAACACCCACGCCCAACAGGCACTCGCCAGCGCTCTCTACTATGCCGCAAAAATGCTCGCCGATATCGAGCGCACCGCCAGCGCACACTCCTATGCCGAACAGGCCATCATCCAGTTCAACAAACTGCGCCCGATCGTTTCCGAGACGGCATGGTCCGACATGACCACGAAGCTTGAGACCCTCAATATGCTCATCACGGACACCGATCAGACCGGACAGACAACGCACCCCTGACCGCCCCCCGAATCCGAGGCAAGCATTCCCGCTCGAACCAGCCGTGACGCTTCAGCCAGATGTTGTTGCGAGGCGAAGGGTGCGGCAGCGCAGCCCTCCCCGGCAACAACCGCGCACCGCCTCGCACCGCATCCGTCAGCGTTTCAAACTCCGCAGACAGGTACCGCTCGAACGCGAACCGCCCGACATACAGAGTCAACCCGACGCGCCCAAAGACCGGCAGCAACCGATCGTGCCACATCGGAGCGCACTCCGGACGAGGCCGCAGATCCCCGCTCGCACCCTTGCCCGGATAGCACAGCCCCATCGGCAGAATGCCGACTTTGGAAGGATCGTAGAACTCGTCCTTCGTCACACCGAGCCAGTCCCGCAACCGGTCCCCGCTCCGATCGTCCCACGGCACACCGCTCTCGTGAGCAGCCGCACCCGGTGCCTGGCTGATCAGGAGCACCCGCGAATCGCGCGACCCTTTCAGCAGAGGTCTGCAACCGCGGGGAAGTTCAGCTTCGCACGCGCGGCAGGTCCTCGCTTCATCAATCACCACATCCAGATGCAATCCACCGCCCCCGGGATTCATCACTCCCCTCACACAAACTGCGCCGAGATCTCCGAAATCATCCGCCTCACGAACAACGCCAGACCGTCCTCCGACGCAGACTGATCCGGCTTCACCTCTTCGTACTGAGATATCAACCGCCGCACCCCCGCCGGTGTCCCATCGGAAATCAGCCGCATGCTGAAACGCTCGAAGTCTCGCTTCTCGATCGGCTGAGAGGCCAGCACCCGCAGCGAATGGTGCCGCCGATCCTTTTCGATCACGCTGTACATGCGCAGGATCTCCTGCTCCTCACCCTCGATCACCTGGAAAAAAAAGATGTCATCAAACCAGATGCAACCCGAGATGTTCAACCGCCGATTCTTCAGCATCGCTGGAAGAACGATCCCGTCCACGATCTCGTGACGACTCAACCCATCGGCTCTCCGACTCACATACGCCAGGTGATACAACGATTCGCTCGCGTTCATCGCGAAACCCTTCCCTTACCCCGAAGGCCATGCGCGCAACGCCGCACGCCAGATCCCCCAGCACCGGCGGGGGCGTACACCCGCTGCCGGTTCAAGTCTTTGGATATTCTTTCCGTCGCCGTGCAGACAACACTCCCACGCGCCACCGTGGCCGGGGATTGTCTCGCATCGCACCGCAAGGAACCCCCGCGATGACCGTGCCAGACCTCAACCTCATCGTCGCACACGGCAGCGACGAAACCAGATCCGAAATCACCTCCGCACTCAGCAACCGATACACCGTCCTCGAACAGTGCGGCACAGTCATAGAACTCAAACAGGCCGTCCTCAGCCACTCCCCGGACCTCATCGTCTCCGGGATCTGGTACCCCGACGGCAACGGCATCGACACCGCCATCGAGATCGGCAACCACCGCCCGATACCGTGCGTCATCACCACCTCCGCGCGATCCCTCGAACTCGTCCGCAAGGCCATGGAAGACCATGTCATGGCCTACCTCATCGAGCCCGTCACCAGGGAAGACCTCGACGCCGCGATGATCGTCGCCTGGAGCCGCTTCGAACAGCTCCGAGACCTCGAAGGACAGGTCGAAGACCTCAAGACCGCGCTCGAACACCGCAAGGTCATCGAGCGCGCCAAAGGCATACTCATGGCAAAGCAGTCCAGTTCCGAAAGCGAGGCCTTCGCCACACTCAGGCGCAGAGCACAGGACAAACGCGTCCGCATGGTCGACATCGCCAACCAGATACTCAGCGACCACGCCCGAGGCATGAAGCCGCAGTCGCCCAGCGCACCCGATGAAACCTGAACCCACCATCGCCACTCTCCGTGAAGGTCGTGAGCGCGTACTCCTCGGCAGGCACTCGTGTCCCTCCCCTGGCAGCATCGGCAGGAGAACACTCCTAGTATGGCTACCAGATTCCACTAAGTCAACATAGAGTGACCTCTTATTCGAAACCTCGCCCTACCCACCCCTCGATGAAGTGGACCTCCGCTCATCCGAGCCAATCCCTCAGAACAACTGCGATCATCCACTCCTGAGAGCCGAGCAACCCTCCCCATGAACCGCCCGCTCCCGCTGACGGCCAGCCCCTCAGGCACCCCACCGAGTCCGCCCGCCGCGGCTACATCCAGAGCATCAACACCGCCTCGCTCATCGATATCGCCACCAAGCTCCAAGCCACCATCCGCACCCCCCTCCCCATCGGCTCCTTCGTCGTGCCGGGCCAGACCATCGCCTCCATCGCCACCGACCCCAGGCCATCGCCCGAAACCGTCAAACGAATCCGCAGCGCCTTCACCATCAACGGCTACCGCACCGTCGAGCAGGACCCCCAGTACGGCATCCAGCAGATCGTCGACATCGCCCTCCGCGCGCTCTCCCCCGGCATCAACGACACCAACACCGCCACCATGTGCGTCGATCAGCTCAGCGCCTGCCTCGCGCATCTCGCCACCCGAGCCGACCCGCCATCCTGTCACCCGCACTCCGCCTCGCCCCATCTGCCCACCTCCGATAACGGCTTCAACGAACTCCTCGACCTCGCCATCGACCCCGTCCGCGAGAGCGCCGAGGGCAACGCCGCCATCCTCCTCAAGCTCATCTCCATCATCGAATCCATCGCACCGCTCACGACCGACCCCGACCGTCGCACCCCGCTCAGCACCAAGCTCGATGACCTCGCCGAATCCGTCGAGCGCAGCATCGACTCGAAGTCCGACATCGCCAGACTGGATCGACGCATCGAGAAGGCCCGGCAATCCCTCCGCTGAGGCCACACTCCCACAATCCATCGCAAAAACCCGTGCCCATCCCGCGATCCCCTCTCACATTTTGTTTCCAACTTGGAAAGTTATCACTTGACACCATGGAAAGTGACCATACACTTTCCGGCATGGAAACACACCACGCGAACAACCCGACTCCCCGACCCTCCAGAGAGGATGCCGACGCCGCGCTCCGCGAATCAGAGCACCTCCGCTCCCAGTTCCAGGATCGGCCCGTGCCGGTCCCCGCCTGGTACTTCCCCGCACTGGCCCTCTATCTCGCCGGCATAAGTCTCGCCCAGACACTCCCCAACCTGTACGCGATCGGGATCACCATCCTCATCGCGGCGGCCATCGGCTTCTCGGTCGGAGTCGTCTGCAGAAGCGTCGGGTATATCCCCAAGGTCGGGCTCCGACAAATCCTGCCCTGCATGATCCCGATCCTCGCCCTCTTCATCGGCGCCCTCGTGCTCGACCACGGCTACGACAAGCAATGGGGCTGGTATGTGGCAGCCGGAGTGAGCGCCGCATTCATGCTCATTCTGGGCTACTACTATCACCGCGCAACGAGAGCACAGTCCTCATGACCGCCGCCGAGCCCGACGGGTTCAACCCCACCATCCACGCCCCCAACCGCCTCCGCATCTGCGCCATCCTCGACGCCGTCGACGAAGCAGAATTCGCCCTGGTGCAGGAGCGACTCGATGTCAGCGCATCCGTGCTCAGCAAGCATGTCAGCGTCCTCATCGACGCCGGCTATGTGAAACAGAAGAAAGCCGTCCGAGACACCCGCCAGCGCGTCTGGCTCAAACTCACACGCACCGGACGCGCCGCCTACCACGCCCACCTCAAGGCACTCCGAACGATCGTCGGCGAAGCACCGCTCTGAGCCCATCACGCGATCGTGGCCTTCGCCTTCCTCGCTCGCCGATGCCCCGCCTTCATGTTCACAATCTCAACGCACAACGCAAACGCCATCGCAAAGTAAATATACCCCCGCGGCAAATGCCGACCCGCCCCCTCCGCAACCAGCAGCACGCCGATCAGCACCAGAAACGCCAGCGCCAGCGTCTTCATCGTCGGGTGCTTCTGCACGAACCGCGCGATCGGCCCCGCAAAACCGATCATCACCCCGATCGCGATGACCACCGCCGTTGCCATGATCCAGTAATTGCTGGTCATCCCAACCGCCGTGATCACCGAATCGATCGAAAACACCAGATCAAGAAGCAGGATCTGCACCAGCACACTGCCCATCGTCGCCGCATGCTTCCTCAGACCTGGACGCGTGTTCGGATCGTGCTCCGTCGCGCCACCGTCCTCCACCATGTGGTGAAGCTCCTTGGTCGCCTTCGCGATCAGGAACAACCCGCCCGCGAGCAGGATCAGCGACTTCCCCGACACCTCGATCCCCAGCACCGTCGCGAACGGCTCGGTCAACTGAATGATCCAGAACGCCGCGCCCAGCAGCGCCAGCCGCATCACCATCGCCAAGAGCAGACCGATCGTCCGCGCCTTCGCCTGCTGCTCCTCCGGCAGCCGACCCGCGAGGATCGCGATGAACACCACATTGTCGATGCCCAGCACAACCTCGAGCGTCGTGATCGTCAAAAGCGCGATCAGTCCCGCCGCACTCCAGAACGCAACATCCACCGGCGCACCGGACTCAGCACTCGACGCCAACAGCGAAAAGATCGTTTCCGTCATGGCCCGAGCATATCAGCCGCCATCAAACCCGCGACATCAGCGCTCGGCGATAAGTCGAAAATCTCCAGAAGCCAGTGCTTGCGCTTCTTGCAGCGATACTTCCCGGAGGCGCTGTCGGCTTGCTCTTCTCCGGACACCTCAGAGGAGCCCCTTCGAGAAGTCGGTCGCTCTTCCCGCAAACCAGTGCAGGAGCCGCCCGATCGACCAACCACTCATCAATGACCGGCCCCGGATCGGCGACGACGAACCAACCCCAACACCCCCACCAACCCAAGGCCCACACCCGTCGCCGGTGCCGGAATCACCGCGCGCGTGTACGCGAAACTCCCGCCCCCGCCCGGACCCACACCCCACTCCGTGAACACCAGATCAAGGTACGCGTCCTCTGCTTCCAGATACAGCACCGCGTCCATCCCGACGATCAGCGGCGTACCCGGAGGCAACGCGCTGTACCAGTCGTCGAAATCATCCAGCCCGATCACACCATTCATCACATCCTCAACCGTGCCACCGAAATACCACAGCGTGCCAAGCGGGCTGCCCGCGAAGTTGTAGCCGCTCTCCTGGATCGGGTTGTAGATGCCCTGCAGATTCCCCCTCGTGATCGCGACCGAATCGGTGATCCGATCCCAGTTCGCCTCGTCACCAGGGTCCGCCAGCGGGGCCTTCGCAAAATCCAGCGTCCCACCGGATGAGGGGTAATAGCTCTGGCCACACGCCGAGCCACACACCACCAGCACCGCAACCTGCCCAAACCCCAGACCAATCCGTGTCCCGTTCATCGCCCTGTGCCTCCTCTACCGGATTCGCGCCAGCCCACAAACGCTCTAAACCTTCAACCTACCTCAGATTTCGGGAACTCAGAAGCGATCCGCGCACACCGATCATGGGCCACTCCACGCCGCCTCACCCCGTGCACTGACAACAGTATGTCAGTGACCCGTATTTTTTCCAAACATATGCCTTGACCCGTACAACACCCGAGCGCATCATCCACGCATGATCACCACCACACCCGCCATCGACCCCACCCTCGTCAACCTCATCCTCTCCGGCCTCCTCGAACGCGACAAGCCGCTCGACGCACTCGCCACCGAGGTCGGCATGGAGTTCGACGATCTGCTCGATCTGCTCGAAACCCCCGAAATGCAGGCCAAAGTCCAGCGCCTCCAGCGAGTCCTCGACCAGCGCGCCGCCCTCCTGAACGCCGCGGCGGAATCCACCGCCATCGGAGCACTCACCGCCCTGATCGAACAGACCCACACCGACCAGACCCAGCGTGAGCAGCTCCTCGCCGAGCAGCGTGACGCCAAACCCGAAGACACAGCCCACGCCGCACGCATCGAGAAACAACTCGCCAACCTCGACCTCCGCTTCAAAAAACTCACCGAAGCCGCCCGCAGCGCCCGGGCAACCCTGTCCCACGCCCGTTCCCATCGGCATCGAGCGAACACACCGGTCGCCACCACCACCCCCCAGCCCGCATCAGACCAACCCAAGTTCCGAAAATAGACCGAATTCCGGTCAGCCCGGATCCAGACCCCTCCGTATCCCGCCGATGACTCTCCAGGGATCCCCGCCGCTCCAGCACACCCGCCCGTTGCCACGCTGCGGCTATCTGGAGTGAGACATGCCCGGCAAACCCGCACTCCTGACCCTCGCCATCCCCGTGTGGCTGTCCGTTGTCCTCTCCGGCTTCGCCATCCAGGCCCGGTACGCGAGCACGCCCGGAGCACACGCGATCGCCCCGGTCTCGTGGCCGGTCGAGTCCCGAATCCGCCCTACCCCTGACACAACAACCGTCCTGGTCTTTCTTCACCCCCATTGCCCCTGCTCGAGAGCCACCCTCGACCAACTCCAGCGCACCCTCGCCGCGGCAACCACGCCCGTTGAGGCACACCTCATCTTCGTCTCGCCCCCAGGCACCGAACGCGCCTGGGAGCAAGGACCGCTGCTCAAGCAAGCGCAGCGTATCTCCGATCTCGCCATCCGCATCGACACCGCCGGGCGAGAAGCATCGCTGTTCGGTGCCGCCACTTCAGGTCAGATCCTCGCCTACGACCCGCTCAACCGACTGATCTATCAGGGCGGCATCACCAACACCCGAGGCCACGAAGGCGATAACCCCGGCGCACGCGCTCTCCGAGCACTCCTCCGCGCCAAGCCGCTCACCGACTCCCCATCCGCGCCGGTCTTCGGGTGCCCGCTCTTCGATCCCGAACGCCCAATCGCTACGAACCCGTCCGCACACACCCTCGACGGCTACTGCTCAGCCCCATGACCTCCATATCCACACATCCCGCGCCCGATGCCCTCTTCAACCTCGAACGCGCCGGGCAGTTGTTTGAATCCCATCGCGACAGTGTCCACCGCCAGACCGACCGGATCTTCGGCTACCTGCTCATCATCCAGTGGATCGCCGGCATCGCCGCGGCGAACTGGATCACACCACGCACATGGATCGGAACCCACAGCGAGCCGCACATCCACATCATCAGCGCGATCCTCCTCGGAGCCGGGCTGATCGCGCTGCCCGTCTTCTTCGCCTTCCGCATGCCCGGCGCAACAGTCACGCGCCACACCATCGCCGCAACCCAGATGCTCATCGGCGCCATGCTCATCCACCTCACCGGAGGACGGATCGAAACACACTTCCATGTCTTCGGATCACTCGCGTTCCTCGCGTTCTACCGCGACTGGCGAGTCATCATCACCGCCACGCTCATCGTCGGTGCCGACCACATGTTCCGAGGCCTGTGGTGGCCACAGTCCGTCTTCGGCATCCAGAACGCCGGCTCGTGGCGATGGCTCGAGCATGTCGGCTGGGTCGTCTTCATCGACATCTTCCTCATCGGCGCGTGCTTGCGGAACACCCGCGAAATGCGCGAGATCGCCGAGCGCCAGGCAGAATCCGAGCACACCAGCGCCCGCTTCGAGGCCCGCGTCCACGAACGCACCGCCGAACTCCACGCCGCAAAGCTCGAGGCAGAACAGGCCGCCCACATCAAAAGCGAATTCCTCGCCAACATGAGCCACGAAATCCGCACGCCCATGACCGCCATCCTCGGCTACACCGACCTGCTCGCCGACGAGGAAGCGGTCATCAACGATCCCACGCTGCGCACCGAGTACCTCCGCACCATCCAGCGCAACGGCGAGCACCTCATGGCGATCATCAACGACATCCTCGACCTCTCCAAAATCGAGGCCGGTAAAATGGATGTCGAGCAGATCCCCACCGATCCGCTCCAGCTCCTCTTCGATGTCGATTCGCTCATGCAGGTCCGCGCCATGGCAAAGGGCATCGCCCTCAGGACCGAGTACCTCAGCGATATCCCCCAGACCGTCCAGAGCGACCCGGTACGCCTGCGCCAGATCCTGGTCAACCTCGTCAGCAACGCCCTGAAGTTCACCGAAGAGGGCAGCGTCACACTCGCCGCACGCCTCGATCAGACCGATCCCGACCGCCCGACGCTCTGCTTCCAGGTCATCGATACCGGCATCGGCATGACCCCCGAGCAGCAATCTTGCCTCTTCCAGGCCTTCTCCCAGGCCGACTCCTCCACCACACGCCGCTTCGGTGGCACCGGGCTGGGCCTCAGCATCAGCCGATCCCTCGCCCTCCAGCTCGGCGGCGATATCACCCTCACCAGCGAACCCGGCAAGGGCAGCCGCTTCATCCTCCGCATTCCCACCGGGCCGCTCGATGGCGTCCCGCTGATCAACCCGCTCCATGCCTCCAGCATCGTGCATACCCCCACCCACATCGACGGGACATCGCAAAGCACCATGCACGGCACCCCACTCAAAGGGGTACGGATCTACTTTGCCGAGGACGGGGTCGATAACCAGCGATTGGTCACCCACCACCTCCGCAAGGCAGGCGCTGAGGTCACCGTCTTCGAGAACGGACGACTCTGCCTCGAAGCGCTGACCGAAGACGCCACCACCGCAGGCCCCCTCCGCTCGCCCTCACCCTGCGACCTCATCCTCAGCGATATGCAGATGCCCGAAATGGACGGGTACACCCTCGCCAGAACCCTCCGCGCCAAGGGCTGGACCGCCCCCATCATCGCCCTCACCGCCCACGCCATGGCCAGCGATGCCGAAAAATGCCTGCGTTGCGGCTGCGACGGGTACGCCAGCAAACCCATCGATCGCGATGAGCTGATCTCCCTCTGCCGAACACGCAGCTCGGCAACCGCTCCGGGCCGCGCCGCCTGAGCCAACCACGCACCGACGGCACGGATGGACTTTTTCCCACAGTCGGGGTATATTCTTCGCGGATCCGTGGACGATCGGGACCACTCGACAGCGATTCAAACCCCCCAGCGGCTTTCTGAGGGTGCAAAAGCACCCGGAGCCGCGGCGGTATCCAAACAGCCGGACCCCCGATCAATCCGGATTTTCACTTTTAGGACAGCATGCAATTTTCTGATCTCGGGCTCATCGAGCCCATCGTTCGCGCTGTAGCCGCGGCTGGCTACTCCACCCCCACCCCCATCCAGCAGCAGGCCATCCCTGTCGCGCTCGAAGGCGAGGACATCCTCGGCTGCGCGCAGACCGGCACCGGGAAGACCTGCGCCTTCGCCCTGCCCATCCTCGACCAGCTCTCCGACGGCGTCGTCGGCGGCGGCAAGCGCAAGAAGAGCGGCCAGGGCCGCCCGCCCCGCGCGCTCGTGCTCTGCCCGACCCGCGAGCTGGCGATGCAGATCCTCGACAGCTTCGTCACCTACGGCAAGTTCCTGCCCCTGCGCCACACCGTCGTCTTCGGCGGCGTGAACCAGCACCGCCAGGTCCAGGCCATGCGCGCCGGCGTCGATGTCCTCATCGCCACGCCCGGCCGCCTGCTCGACCTGATCAACCAGGGCCACATCGACCTCAGCGCGATCGAAACCCTCGTCCTCGACGAGGCCGACCGCATGCTCGACATGGGCTTCATCCACGATATCCGCAAGGTCGTCAAGATGATCCGCGAGGACCGCCAGACCCTGCTCTTCTCCGCGACCATGTCGCCGGAGATCCGCAAGCTGGCCGACTCGATCCTGATCGAGCCGGTCTCCATCGAGACCGCCCGCGAATCGACCACCGCCGAGGCCATCGCCCAGCGCGTCTACATGGTCGAGAAGGGCAACAAAGCCCAGATCCTCGAGCAGATCCTCAAGCACGACGACACCGGGCGCTCGCTGATCTTCACCCGCACCAAGCACGGCGCGGACAAGCTCGTGAAGACGCTCCGGCGGGCCGAGATCCGCGCCGACGCCATCCACGGCAACAAGAGCCAGAACGCCCGCACCCGCGCGATGCAGGACTTCCGCTCCGGACGCACCACCGTCCTCGTCGCCACCGACATCGCCTCGCGCGGCATCGATGTTGACGAGATCACCCATGTCTTCAACTACGACATGCCCGTCGACGCCGAGACCTATGTCCACCGCATCGGGCGCACCGCCCGCGCGGGCGCTTCGGGCATCGCCATCTCGCTGTGCGATCGCGATGAGATCAAGATCCTCCGCTCGATCGAGCGGCGCACCAAAGCGAAGATCGAGGTCGGCACCGATTTCGAAGAGCTGACCATCGCCGGACCGGTCGAACCGGCCGGCGGCGAGCGCTCGGGCAACCGCCCGTTCCGCAAGCCCTACCGCGGCGGGCCCCGCAGCGGCGGCGGCAACAACTCCGGTGGCGGAGGCGGCGGACGCGGACCTCGCGGCAGAGGCGGTCAGAGTGACGGCAAACCCAAGCGCGACAGCGCTCGCGTCGGAGGCCGCTCCGCCGGTCGCCCCGCGGGCAAGCCCGGTGCGGGCGCGGGCAAGAAGCCCGGCAGCCGCCAGCGCACGAACGCCGCGGCTCAGTAAGCCAGTACACCTTTCCATGAAGAAGAACCCGGAGCATCGACTCCGGGTTTTTTCGTGACTTGTTTTCCTGCGACGATGGCCGACCGTGTCGCAATCCCGCAGAACTTGCATATGAAAAAAGCCCCGACCGTCCAGTCGGGGCAACACCTGTCTGTGGAGAAAAAAATTCAGTCGCAGAAACTCGGGAGGTTCGTGCGAAAGTGGGAGTTTCGGGACTCGACGAAGTTCGGAATCCCGTCTCCATCTTCATCCCCACACGGATGATTGCCGATGCCCGGCGTGTCGTAGGTCGCCAGATTATCGAGATCTGTCATGCTGGAGAGAAGCGCGTTCGCCGGGAAGAGATCCGATCCGGAAACGACCGTTTGCGCCGGTGAAAGCACGCCGCTCACAGGATCCCAGGTCACGGGCAACTCGATCCACGCATGATCTTCCAGGATGAAATAGTGGGCGATATCCGGCATCTCCGTGAGATTCACCGCGGCCCGGATGAATCCCGTGTGCTGCGCATCAAGGACAATGCTGTTCTTTGCGTATGTCCGATCGAGGGAAATGCTGAAGGCAGAACCCCGCACACTCCCCTTTATGGTCAGCGCCGTCGGGATCGCAGTCAATCCGCCATCACCATCATCCTGGGGCAGGGTGCACCCGAGTTCCATTCGACTGATGGTCAGACTCACCGCGCCGGGCACATCCTGACCGGTGACCACGAACTGCCCGGTGAAGCTCGCGCTCGTGCTGGAAACCGCACCGGGGACGGCTTGAACCCCGTGATCGTTCCCGACAAGGTTCGCGTCCGGAAATGGCAAGTGACCGAGCCCTTGGTTTTTCAGCGCGTGCCACACCACCGCCTGTCCTGCGGCATCGTCCAGGTATGTCGCGGCACCCACGGCAACTACACCCTCCTTCGCCGCGTGCTGAGACTGCGCTTCCATCGAAGCGATGATTTCAATCAAGATATCGTCCGGGAGAAGCGAAACGAGATTCCCCGGTTCGCCCCCGAGCGCTGTCACACTGCTCACCGGTCGATCGAAGATCGGGTTGAGCGGATAGAGCAGATCCTTGAGTATCTCTCGCATCAGTTCGCGATCGCCAGCGGTGCACGCGGAGTACGCTTCGTGCAGCCGCGCGTTCACGGCCTGTGCAGACGCAATATGGTTCAACTGGCAACTTGAAAAGCCCTGCTGATTGCCGGTGTCGTAGATCTCGCAGCACCGCAGCATGTCATTCAGAAGCGCGGCGTGAACCACTTCCGCGTGCCGGCAATAGATTTTCTCGCAGCTTGTACATCCTTGCAGGTGCAACCCGGCACTGCCGCAGGCGATCGCCCCAACCATTGGAAGAGCACGGCGCAGTGCCCTCCGAACCGAAATCTTCCGATTACTTCGCGGTACCATCATATTCTCCTTACGGTGTTGACTGCATTTTCCTGATGCATGTCGCCATACCTCCAGGCAGGCAAGAGCAATCTAGCGATAACCGGGGGGGGGGGGGGCAAGACAAAACTTGTAAAATTGTGCTGCCGAACGCATGAATATGCAGCCCGGTGATTCACTGAACGATCGGAGCGCGAAGACCCGGAGCCGCGGCACCGGGTTTTTTGTTGCGCTGATGAATGCGATCCGTTTGCTGCGTCGAGCAGGGGCCATGCTTATCAGGAGACCGCCCGCGATCGGAAAAAGTCCGCGATCTCGGGTTTGGTGGTCTTCCCGCTCGCGGCGGCCAGCGTGATCTCCACAAGGCCGTCCTGGTCGGCCTCGATCTCGATGCCGTTCAGTTTGAGGAAGATGATCGCGGCACCGGCTCCGACGCGCTTGTTGCCGTCTATGAACGGATGGTTGCTGACCAGATGGAAGAGGTATGCCGCGGCCATTTCAAAGTGATCGCGATGCAGATATTCGCCGCCGTACCGTGCCGATGGCTGCGCGATCGCCGATTCGAGAAGACCCGCATCACGCAGGCCGTCGGATCCGCCGTAGGTGTGAATGACATCCCGATGGATTCGACCGATCTGCGATTGATTCAGGAAGTACGGATCCTGCACCGCTCACTCCGCGAGCCGCTTCATCGCGTTGCCGAAGCGGGAGTGCAGGTAGTCCACGGCCTCTTCGAATTTCGCATCGGCCTGGGTGTCCCGGACTGGCGTGATCATCAGCGACTTTCCATCGGATACCACTTCGAATGGGGTGTCGGGGCCGGCGCGCAGCAGTTCCAGGATCGGTTTATCGATGATCAGCGCGTAACTGTTCCCGTGCTTGGTGAGGGTTTTGATCATCGGTGTCTCCCGTCTAGTGCCCAGATCAATGGTGTCACATTGTGTATACGAAGTATACACGCATTCGGTTCGAAGGCCACTACAAAGGAGTCGAACCCCCCAATCGATGTTGAACTCGATTATCAGACCACCGAGGAGGCCCTGGTACTCACATCACCGTGATGAGCACGAACGCGGCGATGGTGACGACGCCAACCGCGCCGATGAGCAACTGTTTTCCGGCCTTCGAGCCGCCCGAGGCCTCTTCTGCGGTGATGGCGTGGCCGCAGGACTGGCAGAGGGGGGCGTCGTGGTAGACGGCTGTGCCGCAGGAGGGGCAGGGGATGTCGTCGGCACCGAAGCGGGCGATATCGGCTTCGGATGGGCCCTCGTCGTCGGCGTTGAATTCGCAGCCGTATTTGTTGTTGCAGCCGCAGCTCATGGGCGTGGGCCTTTCGGAGAGAGGGAGGATCGGCGATCGCGAAGCGCGGCGACCTTGGGGTCGACGAAGGCCTCGGGACGGGCCACGAGTTTGATCGAGCTGATCGAAACGGCGGAGCGGCGGATCAATTCGGCTTCAAGCCCGGAGCGGAGCATGCGATCGAGGACATAGCGGGTGGAATGGTCTCGCACGCCGATGGTGAGCGTACCCCGCTGAAGGCCGACGATGCAGGTGCGCTCGATCAGCTCGGGCGGGCAGACGCGCTCCCAGAGTGCGGAGGATCCGGCGATGCGCTTCTCGGTGCGCTTGAGATCGCGCTGGGTGGAGGCGAACAGTCCGGAGACCTCGACGCGGCGGGATCGGGCCTCGATCCGGTCCTGGCGGCGTTTGAGCTGGTCCTGTGCCTGCTGGGGGAGCATGAGTTCATGATATCCGGGGCCGGGACCGATGGAGACACAATCTGATCCCGCAAAACGGCCGTGGGCCCTCCCGAACGGGAAGGCCCACGGATTTGAAGAGAATCAACGAGTTCTGATCAGCGGCGACGACGGACCGCGGCGAGACCGGCGAGGCCGAGCAGGGCGGCGGAGCCGGGGGTGGGGATCTCGAGGGTGAAGGTCACGGTGCCACCGGTGATGGTGCCCGCGTTGAGACCCGAACCGTCGTTGTAGGTGCTGAACACGCCGACTGCGGCGCCTTCGAGGGGCATGTAGAAGTCGTCGATGATCGTGTCACCGTCGATATCGATCGTGCCGTCGACATCGAAGTAGGCGAATCCGCCACCGGTGAACTCGAGACTGGTGCCTTCGACAGCGGGACCGGAGTTCTGGCCGATGAACGGGTTGAGGCCGATGATTCCGAAGGTCTGCTCGCCGAAGCCGATGCGGATCTCGGATGCCCAGTTCTCGAAGCTTGCACCGGTGTTCCAGTTGACGCTGGCGACGATGTCGCTCGCTTCGAGGCCGAGGATGCGCAGGCCGCCGAGCGAGGGATCGAAGACGACCGGCTGGGTGAGGGGATTGGAACCGGCGTAGTAATCGATGGCGCCGGTGGCGAAGTCGTAGGTCGCGGTGATCACGCCGCCACGGTTGGTGGGACGCTCGCCGGTCTGGGCGGAGATGTTGAGGCCGGAGGCGCTCGACACCTGGACGGGGCCCATGTCAGCGGACGCCGCGCCGGCAGCGCAAACCACAGCGATAGCACTCATCAGGATCTTGGTCATTTTCATTTCCTTCTCTACTACCCGATGCATCGGGCGCCAGATGTACTGGCGGGACTCTCTCGTCCGGTCGCCTTGCGGCACAGGTCCGGACACACTGCGCGGGCTCTCAACTCCGCACCACATGTGATTAGAACTCCTGTCTGATACCCGGCGAGGAAAAATCCGTTTCGAGGGATGAAAATTGAACGATTTTGGACCCGAAGTGTGGTTATCGGACTTGGAATTGTGTCCATTAACTCAGTATGTTCGGATCGCGTTCAGGCGGGGGCTTCGGGCTTTGCCAGACGGCCAGACCCGTTACACTCCCGCCCTCGATGTCTTCCCACGCCTCCATGCGACGGTTTCTCCAGTACACCCTGCTCGCCGCCTTGCTGGCGGTGTTCGGGCTGTTTCTGATCTATCCGATCTGGCTGACGGTCGAGGGGGGGTTCAAGCCCGCTCCGGACGAGCCGGGGTTCACGCTGCGGCATCTCAAGCTGGTGTTCATGGACCCGGTGCTGGTGGCGGGGCTTCGCAACGCGTTTCTGATCGCGGTGGGGACGACGACGCTGAGCATCGCGATCGCTCTGCCTCTGGCGGTGCTTTCGGCGAAGTACCGGTATCCGGGCAAGGCGCTGTGGAACTCGATCATTCTGGTGCCGCTGATTCTGCCGCCGTTCGTGGGGGCGATCGGCTTGCAGGCGATCATGGGGCGCGAGGGGGCGGTCAACACGCTGTTTGGCACGAACATCGACTTCCTTGGGAACCAGTCGACGAAGTTCTGGATGGTGGTGCTGGTGCAGGCGCTGCACCTGTACCCGATCATCTATCTGAACGCGACGGCGGCGCTGGCGAACCTCGACCCCGCGCTGGATGAGGCGGCGGAGAACCTGGGCGTCGGGCCATGGAAGCGGTTCTTCAAGATCACGCTTCCCCTGATCCGGCCGGGTCTGTTTGCGGGTTCGACGATCGTGTTCATCTGGGCGTTCACCGAGCTCGGCACGCCGCTGATGCTGAACTTCTACACGGTCACGCCCGTGCAGATTTTCAACGGGATCAAGGAGGTCACGACCTCGGCCCAGCCGTACGCGCTGACGGTGGTGATGCTGGTGGCGGCGATCGGGATGTATGTGCTCGGCAAGCTGGTGTTCGGGGGCAAGGCGTACGCGATGTACGCCAAGGCCTCGCGGGCGGGCGAGGAGGCGCAGCTTTCAAAGGGCGCGGGGCTGTTCGCGGCGGGGCTGTTCGGGCTGGTGACGGCGGCGGCGCTCGTGCCGCATATCGGCGTGGTGCTGGCGAGTTTCGCGGCGGAGGGGGCGTGGTACCGGTCGGTGTTCCCGAGCGATTTCACGCTGCACAACTTCGAGCAGGCGCTGGGGCACCCCCTGGCGTTCGGCTCGATCGTGAACAGTCTGAAGTACGCGTCGATCGCGGTGCTGCTGGACATCGTGCTGGGCATCCTGATCGGGTACATCATCGTGCGGACGAAGATCAAGGGGCGGATGCTGCTGGACTCGCTGGCGATGCTGCCTCTGGCGGTGCCGGGTCTGGTGATGGCGTTCGGGTTCGTCGCGCTGTCGATCAAGCTGGAGGGGATGGACCCGATCTTCGGGGTGAAGGTGTTCGGGGAGGACGGGCTGATCAATGTGTCGATCGTGGGGAGCATGCCCAACCCGATCATCCTGCTGGTGATCGCGTACGCGATCCGGCGCCTGCCGTATGTGGTGCGGGCGACGGTGGCGGGGCTCGAGCAGACCTCGGGCGAGCTTGAAGAGGCGGCGGTGAACCTCGGCGCTTCGACCTTCACGGCGGTGCGCAAGATCATCGTGCCGCTGATCACGGCGAACCTGATCGCGGGCGGTTTGCTGGCGTTCAGCTTCGCGATGCTGGAGGTGTCGGACTCGCTGATCCTCGCGCAGCAGGAGGGCGACTACCCGATCACGAAGGCGATCTACGCGTTCAGCGAGCGGCTGGGTGATGGGCACGGCATCGCGAGCGCGATGGGCGTGTGGGGGATGGCGCTCTTGACGGTGACGCTGGTGGGCGCGAGCGTGATGCTCGGGAAGAAGCTTGGGGCGATCTTCCGGGTGTGATGTTTTGTGGGGTGGAAAGACAGGAGCCCGGAGCGCGAGCTCCGGGTATTTGTATTTTGTGAAAGCCGGGTACCCGGAGCTTGCGCTCCGGGCTCTTGTTGGTGAGTCAATCGAGTTGGTCAGTCGATCGAGACGAGTTCGATGGCGAAGACGAGGTTGGTGGAGGGGGGGATTTCGCCGCGGCCGTTTTCGCCGTAGGCGAGTCGCCAGGGGATTTCGATGCGCCGGAGTTCGCCGGGGCGCATGCCGGGGATGGCTTCGCGCAGGCCTCGGATGACGCCGGGGTCGGCGAGGGAGAAGGAGAAGTCGCGCTTGCGCTGTTCGGTGGAGTCGTAGATCTTCACGCCCGATGCGCCGAGGTCGAGTCCGGCGGCGAAGCGGATGGTGATGGTGTCCTGATCGGTGGCGGGCGGTGAGTCGGGATCGTGGGGCGGGGTGAGGACGGTGTAGGCGAGCTCGGCGGACTCGCCGCCGTCGAGGGAGACGGCGATGGTGGTGCGCTCGATGTCTTCGGGGGGCGGGGCTGCGGCGAGGGTTTCGATGGAGAGCGGGGTATCGCTCTGTGGCTCGGCGGGCTCGTCGTTGCAGGCGAAGAGCATCGCGTTGGCGGCGATGGCGAGCGAGACCATGACGATTCG
Source organism: uncultured bacterium (assembly GCA_965652425.1). Lineage (GTDB taxonomy): Bacteria > Planctomycetota > Phycisphaerae > Phycisphaerales > UBA1924 > JANSXG01. Next base: position 22,729 of record CBFGVX010000034.1, read on the forward strand.
GTGCAGGGAAGAGGGGTTCATCGGGGCATGGTAGAGCGCTCAGCGGGGATCGACGGCGTTGCCGGGGCCCTGGCCGGGCTGCACGGGTGTGGCCTCGGGGCGGAGAGGCGTGAGGACATCGATCTTTTCTTCGTCCTGCGGCTCGGTCTCGTCCGGTTCGTCGTTGCCGATGACGGGGCGGATGTCAGAGGGTTCGGGGAGCGGAGCGCGCTCGATGTCTTCGGGGCCGGGGGCCTTGATGATGACGCTGTTGCGGTAGGCGGAGACGATGATGAGATCATCGAGCAGGGCGACGCTGGAGGGATCGCCCTGGAGGTCGACGGCGGATTCGGCGACGGCGGCGGCACCGGGGAGGGAGAAGACGGTGAGGCGGTAGCGGTAGAAGCTGGGGTCGACGGGTGCGCCGTCGCGGGTGATGTGGACGAAGTGTTCGTTGCCGAAGGCGGCTGGGATGACCATGGTTTCGTCGGCGTGGGTGTCTGCGCCGACGACCTGGGCCTGGCGGTCGAGGATGACGACGCCTCGTTCGGTGGAGACGGCGAAGTGCTGGGTGAGGTCGGCGATCTCGACGCGTCCGAAGCCGCGATCGAGTCGGCCTCGGACATCGATGGGCTGCGGGTCGGTGGAGCCGGTGGCGGGATCGATGAACCAGAGCGAGTTGTCGGCGGCGCGGACGAGGAGTTTGCCGAGCATGGGCAGTGCGGTTCTGGAGGAGAGCAGGGCATCGCTTTCGTTGCGCCAGCGGACCATGCCGCGGTGGGCGTCGAGGGCGAGGATGCCGGCTTCGGTGCCGAGGATGGCTTCGGCTTCGGGGGTGACGCGGACCCAGCGCACGGCGGAGCGGTCTTCCTGGGAGGTGTGGAGGGTGCGTCCGGTGCGTGCTTCGAGGACATGGACGATGGGGGCGCGCTCTTCGGGGCGGTGGTTGACATCGAACCACTGCTCGCCGACGAGGTTGGAGCCGGCGACGACGACGATGCCGGCGGCGGCGTCGACATCGTGGACGACATCCATGAGTTCGGTGCGGCTCCAGAGGGTTCGGCCGTCGGAGAGGTCGAGTGCGAGTGCGCGGCCGCTGCGCTCGAAGAGGACCATCAGCCCGCCGTCGAAGTTGTAGGTGATCTCGTTCATGCGGACGCGCGAGCGGAGGGGCGTCTGGACGCTGGGGATGCGCGAGACCTCGGGCTGGGAGAGCGGTTCGAGCTGGAACTGGGCGCGGAAGGGCGCGGAGTCCCAGAGGATCTCGCCGGTGTCGAGGTCGCGGCAGCGGATGATGTGATCGACATTGTCGGCGCGGTCGAGGACGGTGGCGAGGATGAGGCGGTCGCCCTCGATGCGCAGGGGGAGTTCATCGCGCACATCGCCCCAGAGCTGGACGAGGGAGTCTCGCTCCTGCGAGGGGGCGAAGACGCCGATGCGCGAATCGGTGCGACGCATGACGATGCGGTCGGTGCGGGTTTCCTGCGCTGGCGATTCGAGCTTGGCGACGACCCAGCCCTCGAGGGTGGAGCCGGGGGAGAGGTCGGCGCCGATGGCGGGTCGGCGCTGGCGGCGCTGGGCGAGGTCGATCGCGAACTCGCGGAGCTGCTCGGAGCCGAGGGTGGTGCCGTCGATCATGACGGAGAGCTCGATGCCGGACTGCTGGGCGCGCCGGATGCGATCGAGCGCGGAGTTGATGCGGCCGTGCTGGAGCATCATGGCGATGACGCGCGAGTAGACCTCGGCGACGCGCGGGTCGTCTTCGGGCCAGATGATCTCGGCGGCGGTGGCGGCCTCTTCGAGCGCGAAAACGGCGAGCGGGACGCGCTGGGAATCGAGGTAGGCCTCGCCGGCGCGGGTCCACAGCTCGGGCGTGATCTCGGCGAGGGGGTAGCGGCGCGCGATGGATTCGAAGTCCTGCGGCTGCGGCGAATCGGGGAGCTGGGCGCGGGCGCGGAGCGCTTCGGCGTCGTAGAGCGCGTAGGCATCGCGCCCGCGATCGGCGATGAGCCGGCGCATGCGCCGGGTGGCTTCGACGCCGGCGGGCACGCCGGTGCCGTCGATGCGGACGGTCGCTGAGGCGAACTCATCGGATTCGAGCGTGCGCTGGTACATGTCGATGGCCTGGCGGATGTCGCCTGCGGACTCGAAGTAGCTTCCGGCCGCCATGAGGTATGCGACGCGCTCGGTGGGCGTGGAGGCGGTGAGCGAGAGGCGGTTGATCAGCTCGGCGCGGGTGTCGTCGGAGAGGCGGACGATGATGGCGCGATCGGCCCGCTGGGGGCTGATCATCTCGAGGATGACGCGGAAGAGCCGGGTGCGCGAGGCGTCGTTGGCATCGGAGAGCGGATCGGAGGCGAGGGCGCGCAGCGCGTGGTCCACGGCGGGGAGGATCGCCTCGCCCTGGTCGGCCTGGTAGGAGAGTTCGGCGAAGGTGATGGCGGGGTCGGGATCGGTGGGGTCGGCCTGCATCGCCTGAGACAGGTAGCGATCGGCGACGGACCAGAGGGAATAGCTGTGCACCGAGTAGTCGTCGGCGACGACGATCTGGCCCTCGTCGACGGCGATCTGGCCGGGGTGTTCGAGGCGGATGTCGATGGGTTGGGATTCGGGGGCCTGGCTGGGGTCGAGGGCGTGGGCGAGGGCGGCGGGGACATCGACGATGGAGACGCCGCTGTCGGTGGGAATGATGAGCCGGTCGCCGGAGGGGATGACGCGCCCGCGGATGCCGCGGGAGTTGGCGCTGTAGATGGAGCGCGCGAACGGGCTCAGCTGCGGGCGGCTGGTGTTGTTCGCGGCGTGGAAGGCGTCGGCGTCGAATCGTTGGGCGGTGATCTCGTTCTCGGAAACGCCGATGACATAGTCGCCGCACGAGAGCATGTAACCGGGAGACCCCCAGGGTCCGGGCTGCATGGAGAGAACGAGTTCGCCGGTCATCGGATCGAATGCGCGGATCCGGTCCTGCCCGGGGGGGATGGTGAAGAGGAGCCCGGCGTGGATGATGGGGCGGTTGTTCATCCACGGGTTGGTGTTGCGGGTGGTGTACATGCCGTCGCTCGCGTGCCTCAGGACCCAGCGGACGCGCCCGGTGGCGGATTCGAAGGCGGTGGTGACGCCGACGGTGTCGGTGCGGAAGGTCAGCCCGGATCCGGCGAGGGAGGCGTCGACGGCGGGGACATTCCAGCCGTAGGGCTGGACTCCGATGGAGGCGGCGAGGCGGTTCCAGAGCGGGCGGCCGGTGTGCAGATCCAGCCCGAGGACGCTGCTGGAGATGACGCGCTGCTCGCGCGAGTGGCGGATGGTGTTGAGGATGATCACGCCCTGATCGATGGAGGGGCGACCCCGGAAGACGGAGCCGGCGAGTTCGGGGATGGCGAGATCGGCGAGGGTGGTTCCCCAGAGGCGACGGCCGGTGTCGGCGTCGATGGCGATGATGTAGCGTTCGGGAGCGCTCCTGCCGCTGAGCGAGAGGCCGGTGACGGCGACGACGACGCCGTCGACGACCTGCACGCTGGAGAGGTCATCGACGCCGAAGGATGTGCCCATGGCGTCGGCGATGATGGGCGCTTCGACGCGGGTGCGCCAGTTGAGCTTGAGGGTGAAGCGGTTCCAGGACGAGATCGAGACGGAATCGTTGATGATGACCTGGTCGCGGTAGAGCGTGGGGATGGCGTGGAGCACGAGCGCGCGTTCGGGGAGTCGCCGGTTGGCGTATCGCGAGACGACGCTCTGGAGCAGGTCGTTCGGGCCGCCGAGCGCATCGCTGGCGAGCGGGCGCGAGAGCATGCCGTCGAGCGAGACGGGGGGCGTCTGCTCGAAGGCGCTGAGGACGGGCGGGCTGGGGGGCTGAGTGATGCGCGAAGTTTCGGGCGCCTGGCGGCCGAGCTGATCCGCCCAGCGCTCGAGGGCCTGCTCGCTCGCAACGGCGAGCGGGCGGTCCTGCGGCGTATCGCCGAAGTAACGCGTGGCGAGTTCGAGCAGCTTGAGCGCCTGCTCGGCGCGACGGTCAGCGCGATCGGGATGGCGATCGAGCTGGAGGAGCGTGAGCGCGGCGGCCTGGAAGCGCGCGTCTTCGATCTGGCGCTGGGCGATGCGCAGCGCTGCATCGCACCCGGCGGTGGTGAGCAGGTACTCGCGCTCGACCCGGTCGAACTGACCGGCCCGGTACAGCGCCTCGGCTTCGGCTTTCTGGAGCGTTCGGTAGCGATCGAGTCGGGCGGGGTCTTCGAGGAGGATGGTGTTGATGCGCTCGCGCACGCTGATGAAGAGGTTGGGATCGCGCCGGGTGGGCGTGACGGCGTGGGGCGATTCGGCGAGCGTGCGCTGGAGGACGGAGATGGCTTCGGAGACATTGCCGACCGAGGCCATCTCGAGCGCGCGGGAGATCGCGGTCTCGGCGCTCGGGGAATCGTTGACATAGATCGGGGTTTCGTTCTGGGCGAGCGCGAGCGGTGCGCTGAGTCCGAGAAGCGAAGCGAGGAGGGTCGCGGCGGGGGCGAGGGCGCATGCCCGATAGATACCGGTGATCCGACGCAACAGAGCCGGGGTGCGGCTCGTATAGGTGTTGGCGGGTCGCTGGGGCGGTCTGCTGAGGGGCATGGGGGGTTCTCCGTGTCTCAGTTGTATGTCGGCGATTGGGGCGGGGCTGCTGATCCGAGGGTCGAAATCGGTCGATGAGCGTGATTGACCGGCATTTCCGGCCCTGAGTAGGGATTGAGAGGACCGAGCATGACCACAATGCCCGCATCAGCGCTGCCGGAGCTTGCCCAGCCGTCCTCGCTTTCGGAGCGGATCGCCCGAGGTCTTGATTGTCCGCTGCTTCGCTCGCGAGCGCGACGGATCAATCTGGTGCTGATCGCGGTGGTGCTGATGGGCCTTGCCGACCTTGCTTATACGCTCACCTACATGCGCGGTTCGGGCATGATCGAGGCGAACCCGATCGCCCGGGCGATGGTGGAGATCGGCTCAGCGCGTCAGCTCGTGCTGTACAAGCTGCTGACGCTCGCGATCTGCTGCGGTGCGATCTACTTCTGCCGGCGCGCGAAGCAGGCGGAGGTCGGCGCGTGGATCTGCTGCATCGTGATGTTCGCGCTGACGCTGCACTGGGTGAACTACAACGCGGCGGTGTCGGAATTGACGACCGAGTTCGCGATCATGGCCGAGTTGTCGCAGGTGCCGGAAACCGCTTCGATCGCCTCGCACTTCGTGCGGATCGACTGAGCGGGAACCTCAGATCGGTCGAGCGAGTTGCACCGCGAGTCTGAGTGATTCCTTCATCGAGCCGCAGTCGGCGAGGTTTTTGCCCGCGATGTCGTAGGCGGTGCCGTGGTCGGGGCTGGTGCGCCAGACCGGCAGGCCGGTGGTGATGTTCACAGCAGAGTCGAACGCGAGCAGCTTGACGGGGATCAGGCCCTGGTCGTGGTACATGGCGACGACGAGGTCATACCGGCCCTTGATCGCGGCGTTGAAGATCGTGTCGCCGGGGAACGGACCATCCACGGTGATGCCGTTTCGCTGAGCGTGGGCGATGGCGGGCGCGATGATGCGCTTCTCCTCATCGCCGAGCAGGCCTTCCTCACCGGCGTGCGGGTTCAGACCGGCGACGGCGATGCGCGGGCGGGCGATGCCGAGGGCGCGGCAGAGTTCGGCCCCGAGGTCGATGGTATCGTGGACGCGCCCGATGGTCAGCTCGTTGGCGATGCGCAGCAGCGGGATGTGGGCGGTGACGAGGATGACCCGGAGCTTGGGGGCGACGAAGGCCATGCGGCTGCGGGCGGCCCCGAAGCGCTCGGCGAGCATCTCGGTGTGGCCGGGGACGGGGACCTGACCGGCCATGGACCTGGCGTGCTTGCTGATGGGCGCGGTGAGGACGGCGTGGGCTCGGGGGTGGGCGGGGAGTTCGCCTTTGGCCGCGGCGATGGCGTCGTCGACGAAGCGGAAGGACAGGGTTCCCGATGCCTTGGTGGGTTTTCGCTCGCCGAGTGCGGACCAGCCGAGGTCGGCCGCGCCCTCGGCATGGTCGATCAGGACGACATCGTGCGAGCCGGCGGTCTCGACGAGGGATGATCCGGCACGAACTTTCCACCAGAACGGGGGGATCGCCGCGGCTTCGGCGGCTTCGAGCAGCGGCTCGGACAGGCCGTGGATGAAGAAACGGGCCGAGCGGCGGAGTTCTGGGTCGGCGAGGGCCTTGACGAGGACCTCGGGGCCGATGCCGGCGGGATCGCCCATGGAGACGGCGATGGTGGGCCTGATTGGAGCGGGGTCGGCGGGCATGAGCGGCAGACTGTACGCGCGGGAGCGGCTTTGCGACGATTGGCGAAAGGGACGGGGCGAAAATCCCAAACAGGCACCGGGGCTTCGCAAAGCAAGGATGCCCCGGGAGGAGCGCATGGCGACGATGGCACAGGACTACGAACGGACCTATCGCAACGCGGATCGCCAGTATCGCTGGGACGGGCCGGCGGACGGCGGGCGGCTGCGGGATGATTCGGCGGCCCCGAACGAGCGGCAGTTCGCGATGTTCAATCATCTCGCGGGGCTGCTGAGTCTGATTGACTTTGCGGTCATCGGTTTCGTGACCAGTCTTGTGATGTGGCTGGTGAAGCGGGACGAGTCGGAATTTCTGGATGATCACGGCAAGGAGGCGGTGAACTTCCAGATTTCGCTGGGTATCTACTGGATCGCTCTGTTTATCATCGGTACGCCGCTGACCATGATGACCTTCGGCCTGGCACTGGTCGTGCTGGTTCCACTTGGGATCGGGTTGTTCGCGCTTCGGATTGTGGGCTGCATCAGTGCCGCGCTGGCGGCGAACCGGGGGGAGTTCTACCGGTATCCGATGTGTGTTCGGTTGATTCGGTGAGGGGGTTCCGATCCCGTGCGTTCCGGGTCGGGATCTTCTGAGTTCGCGTACACTCCCCCCATGCCCCTGCTCGAGGCCAAGGACCTGCGCAAGACCTTTGGCGACCGAACGGTCGTGAAGGGTGTCGATCTGTCCGTGGACGAGGCGGAGATCGTGGGCCTGCTGGGGCGGAACGGGGCGGGCAAGACGACGAGTTTCCGCATGATCATGGGGATGATCGAGCCGGACGCGGGGCAGGTGCTGTTCCGGGGGCGGGATATCTCGAAGATGCCGATGTACCGGCGGGCCCGGGCGGGGATGGGCTACCTGTCGCAGGAGCCGTCGATCTTCGGCGGGCTGAGCTGCGAGAAGAACCTGATGGCCATCCTCGAGACGCAGGGCGGCATGACCCGGGGCCAGCGCAAAGCCAAGTGCGATGAGCTGCTGATCCGCTTCGATCTGGCCAAGAAGGCCAAGGAGGCGGCGCGGACCTGCTCGGGCGGTGAGCGTCGGAAGCTGGAGATCGCGCGGGCGCTGGTGACCAACCCGAAGCTGATCCTGCTCGACGAGCCGTTCTCGGGTGTGGACCCCATCGCCGTGGAGGACCTGCAGGGGGAGATCCGGCGCTTGCGGGATCTGGGGATCGCGGTGCTGATCACGGATCACAATGTGCAGCAGACGCTGTCGGTGTGCGACCGGGCGTCGATCATCGATGAGGGTCTGGTGCTGCGCGAGGGCACGCCGCGTGAGCTGATCAATGACGAGATGGTGAAGCGGAGCTATCTGGGCTCGATGTTCCGGGGCGATGAGTTCGACACGCCCCGGCCGTCGCCGCAGCGGGCGAAGCAGGAGGCGGGGTCGTGAAGCGCATCGCGATGATCGGGCTGGTGACGGGTGCGGGCGTGCTGCCGGGGTGCATGCAGCGGACGATCCACATCACCTCCGAGCCGAGCGGGGCGCAGGTGTACCTCAACGATGTGGAGGTCGGGCGGACGCCGGTGGAGGTGGGGTTCACCTACTTCGGGACCTACGATGTCCGCCTTCGCAAGGACGGGTACGAGCCCCTGGTGACGAGCGCCAAGACGGATGCGCCGATGCACGAGTGGCCGGGGTTTGACCTGGTCGCGATGGCGTGGCCGGGCGGCACGGAGACGAACATCCGCTGGCATTTCGAGCTGAGCCCATCGGATATTGATGAGGATGCGCTGCTGGAGCGGGCGCGGGCGTTTCAGCGGGAGTTCGGCCCTGCGGAGGAAGCCGCACCGGACGCAGAGGGCGGTCAGTAGGATCGCGCGGGGACACCGACGGCGCGGGAGCCGTCGGGCAGATCCTTGGTGACCACCGCGCCGGCACCGATCACGCAATTCGAACCGATGCGGATGCCCGGCAGGACGATCGCGCCGGAGCCGATGAGGGTGTCGCTGCCGATGATGATGCCGCCGCTGAGGATCGCGCCGGGGCCGAGGTGGGTGTTTTCGCCGACCGAGCAGTCGTGCTCGACGATCGCGCCGGAATTGATGATGGCGTGGGGTCCAACGGTTGAGCCGGGGTTCACCACAGCACGGGGGGCGATGAGCGTGCCGGGCTGGATGCTGGCGCGTGGCGAAACGACGGCGCGGGCGTGGACCGCGGATGCCCACGCCAGTTCGGGCAACGAGCCGAGCAGTTTCCGGCGGGAGGCGAGAGCGCCGAGCCCGAGGATGGTCGGGCGGGTCTCGCCCGTTGCGCCGGACAACGGGCCGAGGTGCGTGGCCCCCGGCAGGACGAGCGCCGGCTCTGCTGCGTCGTCATAAAAGCCGGCGACGGCCGTGTGGCGGCTGAGCAGCGCATCGGCGACGACCTTGGCGTGCCCGCCCGCTCCGAGGAGAACGATGGAATGGGGGTTGTTCGAAGAGGCGTCGGTCATCGCGGCGAATCGTAGCGGGGTGCCACGGCTTGTCTTACAAGCCGCGGGATTGCACAAGACGGCACGGGTTGCCCTTCGGGTCAACCCGTGACTCTATGTAGCAAGCCTCCTTCGGGTGTAGGTTCGAGGTCC
>CBFGVX010000035.1:0-30577 GCA_965652425.1 uncultured bacterium
CAGTTGCCCGGCTTCCGCCCCGGCCGCGCTCCGAAGCGGCTGATCCAAAAGAAGTTCGGCACGGTCATCGAGAGCGAGGCGCGCAACCAGTTGGTGGCGTCGGCCTACTCCGAAGCCGTGGAAGAGAACAAGCTGCAGGTCATCGGCGAGCCGGACGGCTCGGCCATGAAGGACCTGAAGGTCGAACCCGGCCAGCCGATCAAGGTTGAGCTGCAGGTCGAGGTGGCTCCCGAGTTCGAGCTGCCCAAACTCGACGGCATCGAAGTCAAGAAGCCCCTGATCGAAGTGACCGATGCACGGGTGGACGATCAGCTCGAGCGCGTGAAGCTCAACGAGGGATCGCTCGAGCCGCAGGACAAGGCGGCGCTCGGCGATTACTGCATCGGCCACGGTGTGCTGAAGACCAAGGATGGCGATGTGGTTCTGGACCTGCCCGGCGCGGTGATCCAGGTTCCCAAGGAGAAGGACGGCTCGGGCCTGATCCTCGGCGTGAAGGTGGACGATTTCGGCAAGCAGATCGGGCTGCCCAAGGCGGGCGACGAACTGACCATCAAGGCCACCGGCCCCGAGAACCACGAGCGCGAGGCCGTGCGCGGCAAGCCGGTCGAGATTTCCTTCACGGTCGAGCAGGTCCAGCGGATCATCCCGGCCTCCGAAGAGGATCTGGTTCAGAATTTCGGGTTCGAGGACCTCGGACAGCTCAAGCAGTCCCTCAAGATGCGCCTCGAGCAGCGGGTCATGGTCGAGCAGCAGTCCGCGATGCGTCAGCAGATCGCGCGGCACCTGCTGGACTCCGTCGATTTCGAACTGCCCGAGAAGCTGACCGAGAACCAGGCGGCTCGCAACATCGAGCGTGCCCGGATGGAGATGCTCTACCGTGGCATGGACGAGAACGCCGTGGAGGAGCGCATCGCCGATCTCCGCGCCGGCTCGAAGGAGAACGCGCAGCGCGAACTGAAGCTGTTCTTCATTCTGAACAAGGTCGCGCAGGATATGGAAGTGCAGGTCACGCAGGAGGAGGTTTACGGGCGGATCGCCCAGATGGCCGCGGAGCGTGGCGAGCGTGCCGACGAACTGCGTCAGCGACTGATCCGCTCCAACCAGATCAACACCCTGGTGCAGCAGATCCGCGAGCACAAGGCGATGGACGGGATCCTGAACAAGGCCAGCGTCGAGGAACTCGAACTGGAGGCGTACAACAAGCACTTCTCCAAGACCGATGGTGTGTCGGAAATCAACGCCGACAAGAACGACTGATCGAAGCCAAGCGGTAACGATGAGACCGGCTCCGGAAGGGGCCGGTTTTTCGTTTGCAGAGGCGCGGTCCGCGCATCACGCTAGGATTTGCTCATGCGGATCCTCCAACTCCAATTGGCGTCCTCCCGGTCTCAGGGCGATGTCATGGAGATCTGGCTCTGGATCGGCGTGCTGATGGCGGCGGTGATTCTCGGTGGGCTGCTGGTCGTGATCATCCGAAAGCGGGCTCGGGATTCCGGTTCGGAGCGACCGGCATTGGGGCTCTCGCTCTCGGATCTGCGCCAGATGAAGGCCGAGGGACGGCTGACCGAGGCGGAATTCGAGCGGGCCAAGGCGATGGTCATCGGGGAACTCGGCGGCAAGGTCGATCGCCCGGGCGGCGAGCGCATCCGCGTGGATGGTCGGATCGTGGATGGAGAACTGAGGGCAAGGAAGGGGTACGACCTGACCGGCCAACCGCTCCCTGATTTTGGGGGACCGGATAACTCCTCTTTGAACAGAGGTGATCAAGACGAGCCCTCATCGGGAGCATGACTGTGCATATGCCGTGGGCAATCGTGGTTGGGTCTGTGAGGTCCGCGCGATTTATTCGAGCGCAGGCGAGATTGATTGCGAATTCGCGTGCTTGAACCGATCTGCTTTCGAGATTCGTGCGTAGAAGGTCGATACACTCGTCACTGAGCACGCGCTCGGGGTCGGTCCTCGTCGATCGGTTGGCGGGCGACTCTTTATCAGTATTGTGAGGATGGGATGGCGAAGAACCGCAGCGGTGGATCGGGCTCTGGCAACGATGGGGACGGACCGAACAACGGCTCCGGAGAGTCCGGAGGCGGATCGTTCCGCGGGCGTAAGGTGACCACCTGCTCGTTCTGCGGCAAGACCTCGCGCGAAGTGGGCGCGATGGTTGAAGGCCCGAACGATGTGTATGTCTGCTGCAACTGCGTGGACCTGTGCCAGAACATCTTCAAGCAGGAGAAGCGACGGGTCGCCGCGAGCAAGCACTCGTTCGGCGAGGTGCCAACTCCTCGTCAGGTCAAGGAATTCCTGGATCAGTACATCATCGGTCAGGATCAGGCGAAGAAGGCGCTCGCGGTCGCGACCGTGCAGCATTACAAGCGGCTGATGCACCTTGAGAACGAGGATGCGCCGGTCGAACTCGAGAAGAGCAACATCCTGCTGGTCGGCCCGACCGGCTCGGGCAAGACGCTTCTCGCGAAGACGCTGGCGCGGGTGCTGAATGTGCCGTTCGCCATCGCGGACGCGACGACGCTCACCGAGGCGGGCTATGTCGGCGAGGATGTCGAGAACCTGCTCCTGAAGCTGCTGCAGTCGGCGGACTACGAGCTGGAGGCGGCGCAGCGGGGCATCATTTACATCGACGAGATCGACAAGATCGGCAAGACCTCGAACAATGTCTCGATCACGCGCGATGTGTCGGGCGAGGGTGTCCAGCAGTCGCTGCTCAAGATGCTTGAGGGCACGATCGCCAATGTGCCCCCTCAGGGCGGGCGCAAGCACCCGGAGCAGCAGTACATCCAGATGGACACGACGCATGTGCTGTTCATCTGCGGCGGTTCGTTCGTCGGTCTCGACGAGATCATCCGCCGCCGGATCGGCAAGCGCCGGATCGGTTTCAGCGCTGAGCCGACGAGTTCGGACAGCATGAAGGAACTGGGCGATGTGCTGGCGCAGGTGACGCCGGAGGATGTGATCGAGTACGGGATGATCCCCGAACTGGTCGGTCGTCTGCCGGTGGTGTGCCCACTGATGCCGCTGACGCGCGAGGCGATGATCAGCGTGCTGACGGAGCCGAAGAACGCGATCGCGCGCCAGTTCGAGTACATGTTCTCGCTCGACGGCGTGAAGTTGACCTTCACCCAGGACGCGCTGGAGGCGATCGCCGACAAGGCGATGGCCCGGAAAACGGGCGCTCGCGGCCTGCGGGGCGTGATGGAAGAGCTGATGCTCGATTTGCTCTACGACCTGCCCGAGTACGCGGATGACGGGGTGGAGTTCGTGATCGACGCGAATGCGGTGCGCAACCCGACGACCCTGGCCAAGTTACGGGTGAAGCGCAAGGAAAGCGCCTGATCAGAAACTCGCTGATTCCCGAAGAATTTGGGGATTCAACAAGTTGACTTGGTTCACGGGCGAGCGTATGGTTTCGTCCCCGATGCCTGATCAAACCCCGTCCAGATCCTGTGGCCCATCGACGAGAAGCATCATCTCCGATGCTTCCGGCGATGTCGTTATCCGGCGGTGGGAATTGGCCCCGCTCGTGCAGGAAATCTTCACGCTCAACAACCTGATGATCCGGATGGGCGATCGCCTGGTCACCGAGCACGGTCTCACGGGTACGCGATGGATGATGCTGGGTGCTCTGAAGGACTATGAGCAGCCACCGACACTGACCGAGCTCTCGAACGATGCGCTGCTATCGGTGCAGAATGTCAGCCGCATGGTCGCCTCGATGGAGGAAGAGGGGCTGGTCGAGCGGTTTACGCAGCCCGGCAAGGGCAGGAGCGTATTCGTTCGATTGACGGAGAAAGCCAGGGCCATCGAGGAATGCACGCAGCGGGCCGGGGATTGCTTTGTGTCGCGTTTCCTCGACGGCTTCTCGGATGAAGAGCGGGCGAGTCTTCAGGGGATGATCGACCGACTCATCGTGAATCTGGCGAGGTTTGAGCGCGAGATCGATCGTGAAACGGAACAGAACAAGCAGAGCGGTCTGCCAGAAGCGGCTGCGGAAGCGCTGCGCACCGTGTGCGAACGCGATATAGAAGAGGGCGAAGTCGATGAGACATGAATTGGGTGTGCGGGGATGGATGGTTTGGGGGCTGCTGCTGGGCATGATCGCCCCGACGGCGGCATTCGCTCAGAACGGACCGCCTCCGGCTTCGCTGGTTCGGTTCGAACCGCTTCGGATGATGGATGTTGAGCAGCGCCGTAGCGTGACGGGCGACCTCCGGGCCTCGGCTCGGTCGCGGGTGGCGACACAGGTCGCCGGGCAAGTGATCGAGATGCTCGTCGATGTGGGGGATCAGGTCGAGCGTGGAGCGGTGATCGCGCGGCTCGATAAAGAGCTTCTGGAGATCGACCTCGTCCGTGCCGAGGCCGAGATCCGCGCATTCAGTGCGACCGTCGACGAGCGACGGGCGTCCATCCGTCTCGCGCAGTTCGATGTGGAACGGCTCGAAGTGCTCTCGCGATCGCAGGGAGCGACCGTGCGCGAGTTGGAAGACGCCAGGTCCCGTCTGGATGAGGCCAAGGCGCGCCTGGCCGTGGCGCAAGCCGATCTGGCCGCGGTGGAATCCGATGCCGCACGGATCCGCAAGCGCATCGCCGACACGCAGGTCCGTGCTCCGTTTTCCGGACAGGTGATCTCCAAGTCGACCGAAGTGGGCGAATGGGTCAGCGAAGGCGGCGTGGTCGTTGAGCTCGTTTCGATCGAGACGATCGACGCGTACATCGATGTCCCGCAGCAATTTGTCGCGGCGCTCCAGCGCGTCGGCGAGAGCGAACAGGACCGGGCCACGGTATCGATCAGAATCGATGCGCTCGGCATTGTCGTCGAATCCTCGGATGTGGTGGTCATCGGCAGCGGCGACCGACTCGCCCGCTCGTTTCCGGTGCGCGTTCGGATCACCAACCCGGACCGAGACATGAAGCCGGGGATGTCGGTGACTGGGTCGGTGCCGACCAGTGAACGGATGAACGCTCTGACGATCAGCAAGGACGCGGTGCTGCGTGATGCCGCGGGCACCATCGCATTCTTCGATGCCGGAGGGTCCGCGGGCGTGCAGCCGGTGGAGCTCCTCTTCGCGGTCGGCGATCGGTATGCGATCCGGGGGCGGAACTGGTCGGAGGGAATGCGGGTGGTCATCGAGGGCAACGAGCGGCTCCGCCCTGGCACCCTGCTGAAGGACATGGACGCGGCCGAGGGCGCGGGATCGCCTCAGGGCGGAGTGCAGGGTTCCGACCGCTCCGAAGACCAGGCAGGGGAAGGGGAATAAGCAATGGATTTCGTTCGTCTCTCGATCTCCCGGCCGATCACGGTCGCGGTCGGTGTGATCCTTGTGGTGATGTTCGGGCTCATCGGTTTTTCGGCGGTTCCGGTCCAGCTCGCGCCGAATGTGGACGAGCCGAAGATCACCGTCAGCACGATCTGGCCGGGGCGCAGCCCCGAGGAAATCGTCGACGAGATCATCAAGAAGCAGGAAGAGCAGCTCAAGAATGTCTCGAACCTGAAGGCGATGAAATCGACCTCGCGCCAGGGCAGCGGCGAGATCGAACTCGACTTTTACATCGGCACCGATATCTCCCGCGCGTTGCAGGAAGTCTCGGACTCGATGCGTCAGGTCGAGGATTACCCGCTGGATGTGACCGAGCCCGCGATCAAAGCCGCCGACGGCGCGAGCGATCCGTCCAGCGCGATCGCATGGATCATCCTGGATCTTCCTCGCGAGCATCGCGCGAAGTATCCGGATTTCGACATCTCCACGCTATTCAGGCCGCTGGACCAGGAGGTCAAGCCGTATCTCGAGCGGGTCGACGGGATCGCCGAGATCAACATCTACGGGGGTCGCGAACAGGAGATGCAGATCCGCGTGGATCCCATGCGGCTCGCGCAGCGCGGTCTGAACCACCTTGATCTGCTCGCCGCGATCCAGGCCGAAAACCAGAACATCTCCGCCGGTTCGATCGAGGAGGGCAAGCGGGATTACCGCATCCGCGTGCTGGGGCAGTTCGAGGATGAGGACGACATCCTCGACACGATCGTCGCGTATCGCGAGGGTGGCCAGGTGCTGCTCAAGGACATCGCGACAGTCGAGCTGGATTACGAGCGACGCCGCGGATTCGTTCGCTCCCTGGGCGAAGAGGCGATCGCGATCAACGCGGTCCGACAGTCGAACGCCAATGTCGTCGAGGTCATGGCGGACCTGCGGCAGCGGTTGGAGGAAGTGCGCACGGAGATTCTGCCGGGGATCCATCCCGAGGTCGGTCCGCTCTTGCGCATGCGTCAGGTATACGACGAAACGACCTACATCGACTCGGCGATCGGGCTGGTGACTTCCAACCTGTTCGTCGGTGGCGGCATCGCGATTATCGTTCTGCTCCTGTTCCTTCGCTCGTTCGTGGCAACCGGAGTCACGGCCGTCGCGATCCCGGTTTCGGTCGTGGGCACCTTCCTGGTGCTGCTGGTCCTCGGGCGAACGCTGAATGTCATCTCGCTGGCGGGACTTGCGTTCGCGGTCGGCATGGTCGTGGACAACGCGATCGTGGTTCTGGAGAACATCTACCGGCACCGGCATATGGGCAAGCCGCCGGTGCGCGCGGCGTACGACGGCGGACGCGAGGTCATCGGCGCCATCATCGCGTCGACGCTGACGACGGTCGCCGTGTTCGTCCCGGTGCTGACGGTGCAGGAAGAAGCGGGGCAGTTGTTCCGCGATATCTCGCTGGCGATCGTCGCCTCGGTGACTCTTTCGCTCATCGTCTCGATCACGGTCATCCCCGCTGCGATGTCCCGTTTCATGCGGGCCAAGGCCGACGAGCACGAGCACGGGAAGTTCCGCAAAGCGTTCGAGTCGCTGTTCGGGCTCGCGCCGGCTTTGCAGCGCATGAACCGATACCTCGGTGAGCGCGTGTACTGGGTCATGACCGGCTGGCGGGGATGGTCGCTGCGTCCTGCGATCATCATCGTGATGACGGCCGCGAGTCTGATCGGGGCACTGATGCTCAAGCCGCCCTTGGATTATCTGCCCGCGGGTAACCGCAACCTCGTCTTTGGAGGGCTGCTGATCCCCCCCGGCTATTCCATCGAGCAGATGGAGCAGATCGCGAATCGGATCGAGGACCAGATCCGACCCTATGTCGGAGTGGCTCCGGACGACCGGGACTCGCTCGCCGGACTCGATCCCATCCCGCGCCGGGGTGAGGGCATCCCGCCGTACCGGCCCGTCGGCGTAGAGAACTTCTTCATCGGGTCTTTCAACGGGACGATGTTCATCGGTGGCACGAGCATGGACGAGCAGGTCGTGCTCCCGGTGGGTCAGTTGCTGTCGAATTCGATGTCAACCATCCCCGATTCCTTCGGCGGTGCAAGCCAGAGTTCGCTCTTCGGTCGAGGGATCGGCGGCGGGAACTCGATCGATATCGAGATCATGGGCCCCGACCTCGATCGCGTCGTGAGCGCCACGGGTTTCCTCTTCGGCTCGCTCATGCAGGACCCGCGCTTCGGTCCCACCGCGCTCCAGCCAAACCCGGCGAACTTCTCGCTGGCCCAGCAGGAATTCCGGGTCCGGGTGAACTCGCAGGGACGCGAACTGGGCATCCGCACAGACGGTGTGGGGACGGCGGTCCGGGCGCTCTTCGACGGCGCCTACGCAGGAGATTTCCGCACGCCGGGTCAGTCGATCGATATCCGGTTGGTCCCGGCAGGCGGGCGGCTGGTCAACAAGGAACAGATCGCCGGAATCCCGATCGCGACGCCTCGCGGGCCGGTGGTTTCCATGGATACCGTGGTCGATTTCGAGCCGGGCCTCGCTCCGCAGGAGATCCGCAGAATCGAGGAGCTCCCCTCGGTCACGCTGAGTGTTCGTCCCCCCGACGGCGAGCCCCTGGAATCCGTGATGCGCGATATCCGCGAGAATTACATCAGCGCTGCCGAGCAGGCGGGCCTGATCGATAAAACGATGCGCGTGCGGCTCGAAGGCACGGCGGCACAACTCGATGAGGTCACCAAGGCGCTCTTCGGGATCGGGCTGAGCGAGGAAAGCGATGCAGGGGGCCGTGCCGCCTGGCAGGTCGCGGCGGACATTTTCGGCGTGATGCTGCTGCTCGCCGGTCTCGGCGTCGGTGTCTACTCGCTGGTCAAGTGCTTCATGAAGCGCAAGCCCGCCTACGGATACGCGACGGCGGGCGCGCTGGTGCTCGGCACGATCCTGTTCTCCATCTTCTTCTTCGGCATCGGGAGCAACCCCGAGCTTCTGATGGGGCGGGTCGTGTGGTCGGTGATCGTGGTGTACCTGCTGATGTGCGCGCTGTTCGAGAGCTTCGTGTACCCGTTCGTGATCATGTTCTCGGTACCGCTGGCGCTGGTGGGCGGGTTCGCGGGTTTGGCGATCGTGCACGCAACGACCGCCGCGAACCCCTACATCGCGACGCAGAATCTCGATGTTCTGACGATGCTCGGCATCGTGATCCTGGTCGGCGTGGTGGTGAACAACGCGATCCTGATCGTGCATCAGGCCCTGAACCTGATGCGCGGCACCGGCGATGTGGACCCCAGCGAACTGCCCGATGGCTACGAACCGGGCCAGCCCATGGAACCGATGCGGGCGATCGCCGAATCGGTAAAGACCCGCACGCGCCCGGTCTTCATGTCCACAATGACCTCCGTCGGCGGCATGCTCCCGCTGGTTCTGTTCCCCGGTGCCGGCTCGGAGCTGTACCGCGGGCTGGGCTCGGTCGTCGTGGGCGGGCTGCTGGTTTCGACGGTGTTCACGCTGCTGCTGGTGCCGCTGGTGTTCGGGCTGACGCTGCAGATGACCGACGGACTGCGGATGCTCTTCGGCATGCAGAGTTCGGCAGAGGCGCAGAAGCGGGACCTCGGGCGCGAGATGCTCGGGCTGAAGCCGGATGCGTCGAAGGAGACGCTGGAGACGGTGGGTGCGTGAATATGCGTTTAGTCATGCACCTCGAAGTGCGTGACATCGATGCTGACGACCGGAGTGATCGGCGAGTTACATCGCGAAGGTTCTGACGGGCCTAGAGTCGTTACAGGGCCTCGTCATGGATACTACACCGTTTTTCATCCTGCTCTTTGTGCACCTCTGCGGCCTGATCCTGGGGTTCGGGTCGGTACTGGTTACCGACCTTTACGGCCTACTCTGGATCAGGGACCGTGAGCGGTTCACGCAGGTTGTCCGCGTGAGCGGAGTGACGGAGAAATTCATCTGGGCCGGCTGGGGGCTGATGGTCGCGGCGGGTATACCGCTGCTGGTAATCAAGGGGGAGATGGACAATCTGTTGATCGTGAAGTTGTTCTTTGTGGCGGTCATCGGGCTGAATGGTTTTGTCCTGCACCTGCTGCACAAGATGGTTCGCGGGTACACAGAGGGCGAGGATGTGCCGACGCTCACCCTGTTCCGGCTGTCGCTGGCGCTCTTGGTGTCTCAGCTTTCGTGGTGGAGCGCTGTGATGATCGGGTTTCTCCACCGTCATGTGCAGACGATCATCGAGTGGCCCGACTCACCGTGGCTCCTGATCGGGATCGTGATCGCCGCACTGCTGATCCTTTGGGGCGGTGGCGAGACGCTGATTCGAAAGAACCGGCGCGCGGCAAGGGAACTGAAAGAAAAGGTCACGCCCTGAACGCAAGTGCCAAACGGCTGGTGCGATGTCTTCAGTTCAGCGGTGCGGAGAACCAGACCGGTTCCGCGTTCTGCACCGGCACCGCGCGCAGCAGGTGCACCCGGATGGGGGCGTCGAGAAGCCGGCGGTTGGTCGGGACATCGTCGACGAGCAGGTGCAGGACCGGGTTTTCCCGGGTATCGGCGGTGCTGCGCTGGGCGGCGGCGAGGATCAGTTCGCGGTTGAGCGACGCCCACGCGCCCGCCTGCGTGAGCGAGCGGACCGGGTCGGGCCCGTCGCCGGTGGCGAGGAGGTGGATGCGCGAATCGGCGTCGAGCGCGAGCTGCACGGTCGGCTCGATCGGGCAGGTGAGCGAAAGCGGATCGAGGCCCTCGATGTAGCGGGCGAGCACGGATTGCTCGGTGACCGGCTGCGGCTCGCGGCTCGCCTTCACGGTGCGCTCGACCCGAGGCGAGGATGACGGGTCATCTTCGGGCAGGGAGTCGGCGAGGTCGGTTGCGCAGCGCACCATTTCCATCGCGCTGTAATCGTCGATGGCTTTGCCGCGGTAGATCGGTACCGCTCGAGTGGCATCGATGCGCTCCGGGCCAACGCACACCTCGATCGGCGTGCTCAGGAATGTCGATGCGGCATGACGGATCTGGCGAACCGTACGATCGGCATCCTCGGCGGAGGAGCCCAGGAGCACCACGCCCAATTCGGGCGGGTTCGTGGTGTCGATCACTCCGAGCATCCGCTTGAGCGTCTGGTAGGCGTTCAGCACGGCCGGGTGGTTCGCGCTGGTGAGCAGGGTGATCCGGTCCAGATCGGGGCTGGTGATGATGTCCGCTTCGGCGAGTTCGTCGACCACGATCATCCAGCGGGAGGCCGCACGCCCGGCCACGGCCAGGGCGTCGCTCATCGATCGGGCATCGATGGTGCTGAACGACCGCTTGGTCGAGCTGGGGGCCAGAAGATCGATGGAAACATCGCCGGCGATCATGCGCAGGACGGCGACGGTCTGTCCGGTCTCATCGGCGACGGCCCGGGCGTGCTGGGTGACCCAGAACGAAGCGCGCACCGGCAGGTGGCCGACGAGCAGCGCTTCGATCTTCGGCGTGCGGCTCTGGGCGCGGTGGTCCCGGTCCGGGTGCGACTCGGGTTCCCGATCGGTTGAAGAGGCGATCGGCATCGGCGCTGCGGCCGAGTCCATCTCGTGATCTTCGGCTTCCTCGCCGAGGAAGAGGTCGGCGAGGGCGTCGTAGTCGGAGTTGCCGAGCTTGGGCTCATCAGGGTTGTGCAGGCGCGGCGCGAAGGGGTACGGGCTGTGCGTGTCGGCGGGGGTGGTCATGATGGTTGCCTCTGTGCTTCGCGGACATCGACGATGCTGTCGGTCTGGCCGAAGGGGTTGGGGGCAGCGTTCGGGTTGAACGGGTCGGCGGTCCACTTGCCGTCGATGACGAGGCGGTAGCGGTGGGTGCCGGGCTTGAGCTCGACGATGGCTTCGTGTACGCCGGCTCTGGGGTTGAATCGCATGGGGTTCAATTCGGGGGCCCAGTCGTTGAAGTCGCCGGCGATGCAGACGGTGGCCGACGGCTCGGCGGGGTAGACGAACAGCACGCCGCGCGAGGTCTGGTGCGCGCCGAACAGGCGGCGGAGGGCCGGGGACGGCTCGGCGGGTTCGGGGTTGTGCAGATCCCGCTCGATGGTCTGCATGACCTTGGCGACGCGCTCGTCCGATGCCCGTTTGGTCTGGCGGGCGGCGGTGGTGTCGGCGAGGCGCTTGGCCCGGGCAGCCAGTTCGGCGGCACGGCTCATGGTCGCCGAGGACGCCGCGAGATGGTCCTGGTGTTCGCCGTCTTCGATGGCGACCTTGGTCTGCTCCTGATCCTCGCGGATGTCGACGCTGGAGAAGCCGCCGAGGGTGGCGCTGGCCGGGTTGTAGGGGAAGGGCTTGGGCTCGGCGGGTGTGTGCTGGAACTCGCTGCGCGGGGCCGGGGCGGTCGGGATCGGCTTGGAGCAGATCCACTCGGCGAGCGCGGCGTAGTCCTGCGCGCCGCGCGAGCGGGGGGCGTAGTCGATCGCCGGCACGCCGAGCGAGGCGGCCTCCTTCAGGCGGGCGTCGCTGCGGATCGCCACGGGCGTCACGCGTGCCCGGAACAGCCGGTCGATCTCGGCCATGATGTCGGTCGAGAGCGGGGCCTCGGGCTCGTGCATGGTCGGGAGGATGTGGTAGGCGATCTCGGCGCTGATGCGCCGGGAGATGGCCTCCAGCGTGCCGACCTGCTTGGTGGCTCCCTTGAGGGCGAAGAAACCGGTCTCGACGGGGATCAGCAGCTCGCTCGCCGCACGAAGGGCGTTGTAGGTAAGCAGGCCGATGGAGGGCGGGCAGTCGATGATGGCCCAGCGGTAGCGGTCCTCGAAGCGCCGGAGCACCTTGGCGAGTCGCAGGTCGCGGTCCTCGCGATCGGCCAGCCCGCCCCGGGCCGCTTCGAGGGCGGCGAGCCGGGTGGACGAGGGGATCAGGTGCAGGTTCCGCCGGACCGGCCAGACCAGGCGGTGGGCATCGAGCGGGCGGTCGTCGGGGACGAGCATCGCGTCGCCGATCTGCTGATCGATCGATTCCTCGGGGATGGCCATGCCGAGGGCGCAGTGTCCCTGGGGGTCCATATCGACGAGCAGGGTGGGTTCACCCTGGGCGGCGAGACAGGCGGCGAGGTTGATGGCGGAGGTGGTCTTCCCGCTGCCGCCTTTCTGGTTGATGATGGCGATGGTGCGCACGCGGCGACCCCACGGGATGAGAGGAGCGTGCCGGGAGGAGGGCGGCACGGACCACGGAGGGCGGTTCCGCCTCGCCGCACCGGGTCCAAGTGGTTATCGGCCGACCCGTCAAAAGTGCTTGAAGTTGGGCAAGATGGGGTGCGATTGACTGCGCGTCCACCCACGCTTCTCTGTAAAAAGGAGTACACAGAAGCGTCGGTCCAATGAAAGGTTGAGTCCGTGAGCGAAAACGCGAACAACGCCGACATTCGGGAGGTCGCCGATCAACTGGCAATACCCGCGATCCTGATCAAAAAGTCCAACGAAGCGACAAATTCGTATTTTGGCGGCAGCCCTCCCCGAATCGAGGGTGTCGAATGGCCGCGAGTCGAGGACAGGCCGTTGTGTTTCTTGGCGTGTATTGACTTGGCTGAGGTGCCGAATACCTTGGGCTGGCTACCTCAATCCGGAACACTGCTGTTCTTCTACGACATGCTGAAACAGCCGTGGGGCTTCGACCCAAAGGACCGCGGGGCTTGGCGAGTCCTTTACCAGTCGGGATCGAATTCAAGCGAGAAACATGAAACGCAGCCTGCCGGGGTTGAATGCGACCTGCCACGGTGCTGGATCAGATACGAGTCCGCCAGCGTTCCACCAGTCTGGACTCCCGAGCGCTATGGCGAAATCTCTGACGAGGATCACGATAGCCTCGAACTGTACTTGGATTCGATGCATGGCAAAGATCCAAAGCACCAGATTGGTGGTTTTCCGAATGCTGTTCAGAATGACTACATGGAGCTCGAATGTCAGCTCGCCTCAAATGGTCTGTATTGCGGCAATCAATCAGGGTACGAAGATCCGAGAGCATCAGCCCTTGAAGCTGGAGCCGCTGATTGGAAACTACTTCTGCAAATCGACACTGATGATGACCTTGAAGTCATGTGGGGAGACGATGGCAGGCTTTATTTTTGGGTGCGCGAGGATGAAGCGAAGCAATGCGATTTCTCGAACGCGTGGGTTGTTTTGCAGTGTTATTGATCGGTATCAAGCACGTTGAATGCACTCAGTTGCTTGGCGAACGGGGGGGGTGTTGTGACGAAGTGCGAATTGCATCCAGCCCAGCGATGATCGAGTCTTCCGCCGGATCACTCACCATCGTGCAGCGCCCGAGCGGTTCGTTTTCGCTCGCGACCGGCAGGATGAGCCGCAGTTTGCCAGCGCTGGCTTTCTTGTCGTGGCCCATCGCTTCGAGGATCGATGCGTTTTCGGGCAGGCCGGCGACGGTGGTGGGCATGGTGAGGAATGCGGTGGCGTCGCGGATGGATTTGGCGTGGGTTTCGGCGAGCAAGCCGAGGTGGACAGCGCACGCCGCGGCGGCGTTCAGGCCGAGGAAGACGGCTTCGCCGTGGTGCAGGCCGGGTTCGCCGGTGTCCGATTCCCGCTGGTCGGGGAGCGTGAGACCGGGCAGGGTTTCGATGGCGTGTGCGAAGGTGTGGCCGAGGTTGAGAATGGCTCGGGAGCGGGCGGGGTCATCGGACTCCTCGCGCTCGTCCGCGCTGACGACGGTGGCCTTGATGCGCACGCTGTCCTCGACGAGGGGGCGAACCCAGGCCGGGTCGCGGGTGAGGACGCGGTTGAGCGTGTCGAGATCGGACGCGAGCATTTTGCTGATCGCGAGGTCTTCATCGATGAAGGTGCGATGGAGCAGGGCGTGCTTGAGGCACTCGCCCAGCCCGGCGCGGAAGACGCGGGCCGGGAGCGAGGCAAGGGTTTCGAGGTCGGCGAGGACGAGCGACGGCTGCCAGAACGCGCCGACGATGTTCTTCTTCAGGCCGGTCGAGGTGGCGAGGTTGACGCCCGTCTTGCCGCCGACGGAGGCGTCGACCATGGAGAGCAGCGTGGTGGGGCACTGGATGACCGGGACGCCTCGCTTGTAGGACGCGGCGAGAAAGCCGGCGATGTCGCCGGTGATGCCGCCGCCGATGGCGATGACGGGGTCCGCGCGATCGGCGCGGGTCTCGGCGAGGGCGGTGAGCAGCCGCTCGACGGTGGCGGGGGTCTTGTTGGTTTCAAGGGCGGTAATGCGCTCGGTCGTGATCGCGCAGCCGGTGCCGGCGAGTGACTTCGTCGCCGCGGCGATGTAGTCGGCTGGGACCTTGTCATCAACGATGAGGAAGGCGCGGCGCGGGGCGTGACCGATCGCCGCTGCGGTGCGCTCGCCCAGCGACGGGAGGACGCCCGAGCCGACAACGACCTCGTACGAGCGGCCTGCGGACTGCTCGGTGAAACGCACCGGGATGGTGGTGGGTTGGTCGGTCATTGGTGGTCGGTGGGCGGTGGTGGAGGTTGGGGAGTGCCCCAGTTGTAGCCGCGGTCTTCGGCGATGCGGTAGCAGGCGATGAGCGGGAGCGCGACGCCGAGCCAGAGCCGGGCCTGGTGGGTGTCGAACTCCTCTTCGGCCAGCTTCTTCTTGCGGAGGATGTCGCGCAGGAGGGGGATGGCCTGTGCGGCTTCGCGCGTGGTCTGGTCGAGCTCTTCCTGCGAGCCGGACTCGGCCATGGCGTTGATCTGCGACATGAAGGCCTCGCCATCGACACCGGCGAAGAACTCGCGCAGGTCGAGCGGGAGGCGGAAGCGGGGGCCTTCTCGATCAGGATCCATGCTGCGGCTCCTCTCGGGTCATTCCCACTCGATGGTGGCGGGTGGTTTGGAGGAGATGTCATAGCAGACGCGGTTGACGCCTCGGACCTCGTTGATGATGCGGTTGGAGATCTTCGCGAGGACCTCGTAGGGGATGCGGGCCCAGTCGGCGGTCATGAAATCCTGGCTGGTGACGGCGCGGACGGCGAGGACATTCTCGTAGGTGCGCCCGTCGCCCATGACGCCGACGGAGTTGACCGGGAGCAGCACGGCGAAGACCTGCGAGGTGGCTCGGTAGAGGTCGGCGGCGATGATCTCCTCGAGCAGGATCTCGTCGGCCTCGCGCAGCACATCGAGGCGGGGCTTGGTGACTTCGCCGAGAACGCGCACGGCGAGGCCGGGGCCGGGGAAGGGGTGGCGCCAGACGAGGTTCTCCGGCAGGCCGAGGACGGAGCCGAGCGTGCGCACCTCGTCCTTGAACAGGTCGCGCAGGGGTTCGACGAGGTCGAAGCCGAGCTTCTCGGGCAGGCCGCCGACATTGTGGTGCAGCTTGATGTTGGCCGAGTGGCCGGCGTGGCCGTGTCCGGACTCGATGACATCGGGGTAGGTCGTGCCCTGGGCGAGGAACTGGAACGGGCCGTGGGCGGCTTCGAGCTTCTTGGCCTCGCGCTGGAAGACCTCGATGAAGCGGTGGCCGATGCGCCGGCGCTTCTCCTGCGGGTCGTCGATGCCGGCGAGGTCGGCGAGGAAGTCCTGCTCGGCGTCGGCGGTGACGAGGTCCATGTGGAAGTGGTCGCCGAAGGTGGCCTCGACGAAGTCACGCTCGCGTTTGCGGAGCAGGCCGTTGTCCACAAAGACGCAGGTGAGCTGGTCGCCGATGGCCCGCTGGAGGAGGGCGGCGACGACGGAGGAGTCCACGCCGCCCGACAGGCCGCAGAGCACGCGCCCGTCGCCGACGGTCTCGCGGATCAGCTCGATCTGGCGCTCCATGAAGTCGGCCATCTTCCATGAGCCGGAGCAGCCGGCGATCGTGAAGAGAAAGTTTCGGAACAGGTCGGGGCCGTGGGGGGTGTGCGTGACCTCGGGGTGGAACTGCGTGGCCCAGAAGGGCAGGTCCTTGTGCTTGACCACGGCGTGGGGGCAGGTAGGCGTGGAGCCGAGTGTGATGAAGTGCTCGGCGAGGTCCTCGACCTGGTCGCCGTGGGACATCCAGACGGTGGTCTGCTCGGGCACGCCCTTGAGCAGGCGCCCGTCGTCGGTGATGTGCAGGTGGGCCGAGCCGAACTCGCGATGGTCGGCGCGGCTGATGGTGGAACCCATGGCGTGGCAGGCGGCCTGCATGCCGTAGCAGATGCCGAGGACGGGGATGCCCATGTGCAGGATGTCGGGGTTGCAGGTCGGCGCGCCATCGACATAGACGGAGGCGGGTCCGCCGGAGAGCACGATGGCCTTGGGGTTGTACGCGCGGATCTCCTCCATGGGGGTGTCGGGGGAGATGAGGTATGCGAGGGTTCCGGCCTCGCGGATGCGCCGGGCGATGAGCTGGGCGGTCTGGGAGCCGAAATCGACGACCAGAACGACCTCGTCGTCGGCGAGCGTGGGGGAGTGAGCGTCCGGAGCCGGCTTCGTGCTCGTCATGCGCGGGGGCTTTCGTGCGGAGGGTGGCGGAGCAAAGGGGGAGTATCGCCGGGCGGGAGCGGGCTGGCAACGGGGCGGGGGCATTCTCGGCTTTTGGCAAGATGATCCCCGGCGTATCATCTGGGGCATGGGATCAGCCGTGGGAGGTGTTGCAGGTGTGCGTCGAGCGGCAGTGCCGCTGAGCGCGATGGTGATGCTCGTCACCGGATGCGCCGCCCCGGCCCGGCAAGCCAACTTCGACTCGATCGACCCGAGCGAGCGTTCAGCCGCGGCGGCGAAAGCGGCATCGGAAGGCGATCGAGCGGCGGTTCCTGATCTGATCGTGATGCTCGACAGCTCCGACCCCGCCGCGCGCATGGTCGCGATCGCGGCATTGGAGCGGATTACGGGCCAGCGGCTCGGGTACGAGGCCACGGCAGAGCTTGGCGCTCGGAACGAGGCGGTGGACCGCTGGGTCGACTACGCGATCGAGCACGGGTACGCCTCGTCTTCGGCGTTTCAGCCGGGTGAGGGTTGAGCATGAGCGAACGGGCGCACATTCATATCGAGATGCTCAGCCAGCCCCGCTACCTCAGCGGCGTGCGGACGCTGGTGGCGGCGGTGGCGCAGCGCCTGGGTTTCAGCGAGTCCGAGTGCGGGCAGATCGCGCTGGCGGTAGACGAGGCGCTGTGCAATGTCATCCGGCACGGGTACGCCCGCAGCCCCAACGGCAGCATCTGGGTGAGCATCTGGCCGGTTGACGATGAGGCGGGCGAATGCTGCGAGGGGGCCGCTCTGGACGCGCCGCTGGATCAGCACCGTCCCCGCGCGGGCGGCATCCGGATCGTGATCGAGGATCTGGCCCGGCAGGTCGATCCGGATCAGATCCGCAGCCGCGATCTGGAGGAAGTGCGACCCGGCGGACTGGGCGTGCACATCATGAAGGAAATCATGGACGAGGTTCGCTACGAGCACCGTTCGGAAGCCGAAACCGGCGAAAACGGGCGGGGCATGCGCCTGACGATGGTCAAAAGAAGGTCGAGCGAGAAGGCCTGAGTGGTCGAGGGAAAGAGGAGCGACATGGAAGTGCGTACAGAACAGTCCGGAACCGCCTCGATCGTCGTCGTCAATGGCGATGTGGATCTGAGCAGCTCCCGATCGCTCCAGTCGGAGCTTCGAGATGTGATCGATTCGGGGCCGAGCCGACTGGTCGTCGACCTGAGCGGCGTGCCGTACATGGATTCGTCGGGCGTGGCCACGCTGGTCGAGGCGATGCAGCTCTCTCGCAAGAAGGGCACGAAGCTGGTTCTGTGCGCGATGAGCGACAAGGTGCAGTCGATCTTCGAGATCGCTCGGCTCGACAAGGTGTTCACGATCGTCGACGACCGGGAGGCGGCGGGAAGCGTCTGATGAGCGATGCCTTGCGGCCCATCTCGGGGATCGGGGCGCGGGTCTTCCGGGTCCTCGGGCATGTCGGGGCCTTGTGGTACCTGCTGGCCGATACATCGCGATGGCTGTGGCGGGCCTGCGTCGTGCGGGATGTCCGGCTCGGGCGGCAGGCGATCGTGGCCCAGATGGTCCGCATCGGCGTGCAGTCGATCTTCATCGTGTCGCTGGTGTCGGGCGCGATCGGCTTCATCCTCGGTTTGCAGATGGCTCCGCCGCTGGATGAGCTCGGGCAGGTGGAGCTGGTCCCGAACATCATCGCCGTGGCGGTGCTGCGCGAACTGGGCCCGCTGATCGCGGCGATCGTGCTGACGGGCTTTGCCGGGGCGGCGATCGCCGCCGAGATCGGCACGATGGCTGTGAATGAGGAGATCGAGGCGCTCGAAGCGCACGCGCTGAACCCGGTTCGGTTCCTCGTCGTGCCCCGCATGACGGCGGCGGTGGTGAGTCTGGTGTGTCTGGCGGTGATCGCGAACCTCGCGGCGATCGCCGCCGCGGCGATCATGAGCAAGACCGTGCTCGGCATCCCGTGGACGACCTACTACGAGAACACGGTGTCGCAGGTGGGCGTGGTGGACTTCGTGACGGGCCTGGTCAAGGCCGGCGTGTTCGGGATGCTGATCGGGCTGATCGCCTGCGGCAACGGCCTGCAGGTGAAGGGCGGCGCGGAAGGCGTCGGCCGGGCGACGACGCACACGGTGGTGCAGTCGGTCGTGGCGGTGGTGGTCGCGGATTTGGTGTTTACGGTGATCTTTTATGCGCTGGGGCTCGTGTAAAAGCGAGCGTCGTACGCATTACCCACGCCACACCCTCAACCCCGCCCCAATCAGCAGCACCAGCACCGGAAGCCCCGCGATCATCGACCAGCGCAGGGCGGTGTTCTGTGATTTGGAGAGGTCGCGGATGCGCGAGACATCGCTCACGCGGGCCGAGCGGGCGATGAGTTCGTCCATGCCCGAGAGCCAGAACAGCGAGGCGTCGATGAGTTCCGCGTTGGCCGGATAGCGGGTGATGGTGCGTCCGTCGACGCTGGCCTGCGAGAACACGAACGGGTCGTGGAACCAGCCGGCGGCGGAGACGAGCACGATGCGCTGCACGGACCCGGGGTCGCGCCCAGAGTCGGCGGTGGCCGGACGCTCGATGGTCGCCGCGACCGTCCACGGCCCGGTGACCGAATCCCGGGACGGGCTGGGGGTTGGCGGGGTTCGCATGGTGATCGCGCCGAAGGGCTGGGCCTCGAAGGCGTAGCGGTAGCGGAGCCACTCGGCTTCGGCCCAGACATTGTCCGAGTCCTCGACCCGGTAGAGCGGGTGCACGGTCGCACCGGCTTCCGTAGCCAGATCGGGATCGATCTGGATCGGAGTGGCCCAGGCGACCGCGCCGAGCAGGCCCGAGAGCGGCTCGCTGATGGGGCTGCCCGGCAATGGGGAGGTGAATTCAAAGAAGGTGGTCCACGCGTCGCCCTGCGCGGTCGGGATACGCCGGACCAGCGGACGACCGGCATCCACGGTCACCCCGAGTTCGGTCAGCCGATCGGTGAGAGGCGGGTTGTCGCCGATGGCCGGGAGCTCGGAGGGTTCGACGGCCATAAGAATGTTTTCGCCGGCGTCGTACAACTGATCCACCGCGGCGGCGAGGCGGCGGAGTCGTTCCGCCCGATCCGAGAGCGAGCGACCCTGAGAAGCATCCAGCCCGATGCGCGAGGGCTCACCGACGATGAACCAGATGACCGGGCGGGTGCGGTCGGGATTGATCGAGAGGAAGCTCGGGCGGACCTGATCGAGGGCAACCGGCCACTCGACGACATCGATCCGGCGCATGCGCAGGCGCTGCGCCGTCTGGTTGAGCGCGATGCCCAGGCGCGAGTGTGGGGAGTTGGTATCACCGCTGGTGGCGGCGGACGGGCGGCCCGTCTCGTCGAATATGCGTCCCGGCTCGGCGTGGACGATGGCGAGGATCGGCGGGTCCTTCATCGAGAGGGTGCTGATGGCGGTGGAGATGAGTTCCTCGCCAGCGAAGGAGACCTGCGCGATGGACTGGCCCTGCTCGACCGATGTGCGGAGCGGGAAGATCGCGTCGAACTTGATCGCCGTAGTGCCTCTCGGGGAGACGACGAGCACGGCCTCGGTCTGCTGGAGAGCGCGGGTAACGAGCAGCGGCTCGAGCGGGGTCAGCCGGACGAGCCGATCGAGGGTGGCTGCGGATTGAGACGCGGCCTCACCCGCCGCGGTCGCGAGCGAAGCGGCGTTGGCTTTGAGCGATTCATCCTCGATCTGCGGGGCTTGCGAGATCTGGCGGGCCCACGCGCTGATGTCGGAGAACGCGCTCGATGCGTTGGTCAGGAGCTGGCTGGCGGCCTGCTGGGCGTTGTCGGAGGCGGGCAGGTTGGTTCCGGCGACTTCGTTGGCAAGGGCGGTCTGCACCGCCTCGCGAGCCGACGCGCATTCGCCGGCCATGGTGCGCATCTGGCCGAGGAAGGCCTCGATCTGGCCACCGACGAACTCGCTCGCGGCGTCGGCGGTGTCCTGCGTCCGGTCGGCGAGCGAGCGGAGCGACTGTTCGGTTTGCTCCAGCCCGGTCACGGTTCGCTCGAGAGTCTGCCGGTGCGTGCTGATGTCATCCTCGGCGTACGAGGCCATGAGGGCGACAACCCGATTGAACTCGGCTCTGGATTCGGGGCTGGCCGTATCGAGGATGGTGTAGTCGATTGAGTCCGACTGCTTGGTGTACTCGCCCAGCAAGTCGCGGATACGCTGCACCGATCGGGTATCGGCCATGCCCTCCGGTCCAAGGTTGACGACCACGACCACCTCCACCGGCATGTCGAGCGTGTCGAGCATACCGGTGGTGCGGCTGGAGAGCGTGTAGGTACGCGTCGCGGTGAGGTCGTAGCGCTGGGCGGTCCGCTCGCCGATGACGCCGATGAACAGCGCGATCGCGGCCGCGGCGGAGATAAGGATCGCCGTCATCGCGCCATAGCGGGTGCGCCTCAGGCCGGCCGTCGCATCGGATTGGGAGTGTGCTGCGGATTTCGGCATATCAGCGCCACCTCCTGGATTCGACACCGACCACGCTGAGGACGACGAACAGAACCGAGAACGCCGCGAAGAAGGCGATGTGGCTGGTGTCGACCACGCCCTTGGAGAAATCGGCGATGCGCAGGTTGATCGACAGCCCGAACAGCAGCGAACGCAACGGTTCATCGATACGCGCAGCGGCGTTCCCGCTGCTCGCGAAAGCGAGCAGCACGAAGAAGAAGAGAGTCGACAGGAAGGCGACGATCTGGTTCCGGGTCAGCGAGGAAAAGAACAGTCCAACAGCGAGATAGCACGCCCCAACGCAGATCAGGCCGAGGTACCCGGCGATGATCGGGCCGTAGTCCGGGCTCGCGAGCAGTTCGAGCACGCCCACATGCACGAGCGTGGGGGCGAGCATGGTGATGAGGAAGGCCATCGCCGCGAGATACTTGCCGATGACGATGTGCCAGTCCGAAATGGGAGCGGTCATGAGCGGCTCGATGGTTCCGGAGCGGAGTTCCTCGCAGAGGAGGCGCATCGAGATGGCCGGCGCGACGATGAGCAGCAGCCACTGCGAGATGCTGAACAAGCTGCGCATGGAGGCCGGCTGACCAGGCGTAAGGGTTTCCGAAGCGAACAGCCCCGTCAGGAACAGATACAGCGCGATCACGAGCCACCCGATCGAGGTGCGGAAGAACGAGGCGTACTCGCGCCAGGCGATGGTGAGGGTCGCACGCATCAGCCGGCCTCGCTCTCTGCGCCGGAGGATTTCTCTTCCGGCTCGACGAGGCGTATATAAAGCGACTCGAGCGTGGCCGTGGCCGGGCGGAGCGAACGAACGGTGTACCCCTCGCGTTGGCAGGCGGCGCCGATGACCGCGCCGGGGTCAGCCGCGCCGGGTTTGACGACCACGCGCAGGGCTTGCCAGCCCTCGCCGGATCTCCCGGTGGCATCGCTCTCGACCCTCTCGATGCCTTCATGCTTGGAAATGGCCTGCGCGGCATCGGCCGGGGCCTTGACCTCCAGCGCGAATCCCTGCTTCTGGGCGAGATCGCGCAGCAGATCGTCCGCGGATCCGTCGGCCTGGATCTGGCCCCGGGCGAAGATCAGCAGGCGGTCGCAGCTCTTCTCAACCTCTGGCAGGATGTGGGAAACGATGAGCATCGTGTGGTTGCCCGCGAGTTCGCGGATGAGCTGGCGTGTTTCGGCGATCTGAACGGGATCAAGCCCGGAGGTGGGCTCGTCGAGGATGAGCACCGGCGGATCGTGGAGCATCGCCGCGGCGAGCCCGACGCGCTGCCGGTAGCCCTTGGAGAGCTGGCCGACCCGTCGGGTCCGGACATCCTCGAGCCAGCAGCGGGAGATGGCCCGATCGATGGCGGACTTGCGTGTTTTCCAAGAAAGGCCGAACAACCTTGCCCGGAAGGAGAGGAAGTCGAGGACCCGCATTTCCGGGTACAGCGGGTTGGCCTCGGGGAGGTAGCCCAGCCGCTTGCGGACCTTCATGGACTGGTCGATGCTGTCGAGCCCGTCCACCCGCACCGAGCCCCGGGTGGGGGGAACCGTTCCGGTGATCATGCGAATGGTGGTGGACTTGCCGGCCCCGTTCGGGCCGAGCACGCCGACGACGCTGCCCTTGGGCACGGCGAAACTGACTCCACGAACCGCGTGGACCTTGCCGTAGGACTTGTGGACCTGGTCAACTTCGATCATTCTGGGGGACTTCGCGTTCCGTTTCAGAGAAAATGCGTGATCGGTACGATGAAGGTAGGTAGAGAGTGTCCGTTCCGCCTCGAGTGCAGACGCGGGACCGGCATGCCGTCGGCAACGAGCACCTTGCGTAGAGTAAACGATCGGGGCTCCTGAGTCTGCACATGCGACCTCATGCACCACAATCAAGCACCGATGGGCCCGGTCTCGACCGGCCAAAGTTGCTCATTGTGGAGAGTGCGGGGTTTGACGCGCAGCAGGTCGAGTCGGTTCTCGGGGACCGTTTCGAGGTTCTGCGGACGGTTCCGAGCGAGGCGATCGATGTCCTGCGGACCAGCGAGTGCCGGATCGTCCTCGCTGCGACAGGTGATTTCCTGCCGCTGGAGCGATCCCTGCTGATGCACCAGTCCTCGATGATGCTCAACGCGATCGGCGAGGGGGTCTGCCTTCTCAATCGGGATGGCGAGATCGTCTGGGCCAACGAGCGGTTCTCGCGCTATCAGAAGCTCATCGCCGGGGACCTTTCTGACATCGCGCGCCGAACGCTGGCCTATTTCGACCAATTGGCCACTGCCCCGGATCTGGACGATCCGGTCCGCCCCGAGCGGCTGTCGTTCAAGGCCGAGGACGAGGATCGGTACTTCGATTGTCTGGTGACCCCGTTCTTCGATGAGCGCAAGCTCGAAAGCGGCGAGCCCCCCCGCGTGACCCACCTCGTGGTCGCGCTCCGCGACATCACGGCCCGCGAGCTGCTCCGGGCGCAGATGGACGCGCTCGACAAGGCCGGCCGCGAGATGACCCACCTCGACGCCGACACGATCAAGAACCTGCATGCGGCCGATCGGCTGAAGCTGCTGGAGGGTAGGGTCAACGAATTCGCGCACAAACTGCTCAACTTCGACCATTTCGCCGTGCGCATCCTCGACGAGAAAACCGGTGAGTTAAAGCTGGTCATGTCCTCCGGCATGCCGCGACGGGCCACGGAAATCAAGCTCTACGCCGGTCGCGAGGATCAGGGTATTTCGGGCTATGTTGCCGCGACCGGCGAGTCCTACATCTGCAGCAACGCCGCGGCGGACCCGCGATATGTCTTCGGACTTGATCAGGCCGGTTCGTCGCTGACCGTGCCCATCCAGCTCTACGACAAGCGGATCGGGATCTTCAATGTCGAGAGCGAGCGGACCGACGCGTTCACCGAACGCGACCGCCAGTTCGCCGAGATCTTCGCGGGCTATCTCGCCATGGGCCTGCACACCCTGAATCTCCTGCTGGTCGAGCGGTACACCACCCGCGAGGACACCAGCGGCACGATGCAGGGGGAACTGAGCGCACCACTCAACGACCTCGTGCTCGAGGCCGAGTACCTCAAGGAACAGGCCGCCGCCAACCCTGATCTGCTCGAGCACATCGAGAAGATCCTCGGCGATGTCGCCGCGATCCGCAGCCGCGTGAAGGATGTTGCCCAAGGCCCGCGGTCGCTTCTGGGTGTCGATGAGGAGCTCAAGTCGCGCCGATTCGATCCGGTGCTGAACGGCCGGCGCGTGCTCGTCGCCGACAACGAGGAGCGGATCGTCGAAACCGTGCGCGATGTGCTCCGAAACCGGGGTGCCATCGTCACCGTGTGCCACAACGGGGAGCAGGCGATCGAGGAACTCAAGCGGACCGGCGAAGCGGGCGAACACTACGACCTGGTCCTCTCGGACATCAGTCTCGGTGATGTCACGGGCTACGAGATCTTCACTCAGGCCAAGCAGGTCGACGACGATGTCCCGGTCATCCTGATGACCGGCTTCGGCTACGACCCGCACCACTCGATCGTGCGAGCGAGCCAGGAGGGCTTGCAGTGCGTGCTCTTCAAACCCTTCCAGGCGGAGATGCTCATCGAGGAGTGCCGCAAAGCCATCGGTGGACCGGCTGGCGATACCGAAGCGGAAAGCAGCGATCGGGACAGGTCAACCTGACTCTCAGGAAGCGCGAACCGCTCGAAGTGTCCGGGGATGCCCTTCGAGGTCGTTGAGGATCGTGGCGTACGACAGCAGCGGCTGGGCTTGTGCCAGCTTCAGAACCTGAGCCGCCGTTGAACTGGCGATCTCGATCAGCAACAGCCCGCCCGGCTTGAGCAGCGCGGGACCCTGTTCGATCAGCGGGCGAACGAAGCGAAGCCCATCCGGGCCGCCCCTCAGGGCGCCTTCCGGTTCGTGCCCCTTCACATTCGCCCCCATCATGTTCGGATCCTCCCACTCTCCATCGGGGATGTACGGCGGGTTGGAGACCAGGTAATCCAGCGCACCGCGTCCGGAGGACACGGCTTTGCCGATCCCCGGGTAGTCCAGGAGCGGCTTGAGCAGATCCCCCCGCAGGGCCTTGAAGCGTGCCTGCAAACCGAGGCGCGTGGCGTTCTCGCTCGCGAGGTCCAGCGCATCCTGGCTGATGTCCGTCGCGAAGACCTTGGCCCCGGGGATGTTCTTCAGCAGGGCCAGCGCGATCGCACCGCTTCCGGTGCCGATATCCGCGATGAGGATGCCCGACCCGTCGGCCGGTGGCGTAGCAGGCGAGGACGATTCGGTTCCCGGAGCGTCCGGGGAAGCAGCATCAGTCGCTCCGGCTTCTGCTTCAGGGGTTTCCCCACCAAGCGGCGTGATCTGCCCGAAATTTACCTTGCCCAGTCGGCCGGTTCGCCGGGCGTGCTGGATGACCTCCTCGGGGATGGTCTCGGTGCAGGGCCTCGGTATGAGCACGCGCCGGTCAACCGAGAGGTCCAGCCCGAAGAACGACCATTCCCCGATGAGGTACTGCACCGGCTCGTGGGCCAGAGCCCGGGTCACGAGGTTGCGCAGCCGGGAAAGTTCCTCGGGGCTGGCCGGGCGATCGGGCTTGATGTACAGGTCCATGCGACGGCATTCGAGCACATGCTCCAGCAGGATCTCAGCGCTGCGACGCGATTCATCCAGCCCCTTCGCCTCGAACGCCTTGACCATCCAGTCCATGAGCGTCCGGGTGGTCCAGGTCGATGAGGATGGTGCCGCGGGCTGGCTCATGGCTGGGAGTCTAGCGGTTTCCGAGCGGCTATCATGCGTCAAGTCCAGCGAAACATGAACACGATTGCGGGCATCTCGCCCGATCAAGGGAAAGTGCAAGGATGGGTTCATTGACCGGGAATCTGCGAGAAAAACTGGCCGACACCATCGACGGCATCGTCAGCGAAGCCGCACGGAGCGGGCTGTTCGAGAGCGTGGCCAAGGCCGATGAGGGCAAACCCGACCATGTGCTCGCGATCGCAGTGGCCAAGGACACGCCCGAGCCGGTCTTCTACCGGGTGGAAGTCGTGGATGGCGACCTCGCCGTCAGTTGGTGTTCGCCGGACCGGTACATCAGCCAGTCC
The DNA here is from genome assembly GCA_965652425.1 of uncultured bacterium. Taxonomy (GTDB): domain Bacteria; phylum Planctomycetota; class Phycisphaerae; order Phycisphaerales; family UBA1924; genus JANSXG01. Next base: position 26,185 of record CBFGVX010000035.1, read on the forward strand.
ATCGAGACCGATGTCCTCTGGACCGGGGACGATCTTGACGATCTGATCGATGAGGAACTGGTCGATCTGGGCTGGGAGCGCGGTCGTCTCAAGCCGCTCAAGCACTTTCGCAACGACGAGATGCTCTTCGTGTTCATCTCTCGTCTGCCCATTCGTGCCGATCAGGCGACCGCTGCCGACGCCGCAGACATCGCTCTGGCGCTGATGGCTTACGAGCACGCGTTCCGCGAACTCGGGGACATGGCCGGGGAGCCCGACGATCCGTTCGACATGGGGTCGGACGAAAACTAGACCAGATCGCGTCTGGAATCCCCCAGAACGCTTTGCACCGGCTATCCTATGCCAAATCTGGGCTCACGGTGTGTGTCTGGCCACGCGCCTGCTCCGGACAGAGTCGAAACTCGAATCAAGGCGGAGAGCGATGCGAATCCTGATGCTGGGTTGGGAATTTCCACCCTTCATCTCTGGCGGTCTGGGTACGGCCTGTCACGGCCTGACCACGGCTTTGGACAAGAAGGGGCACGAAGTGATCTTCGTGCTCCCCAAGGCGGTCGACCGGTCCATGAGCTCGCATGTCGAACTGCTCAGCCCGGAACTCGTCGAGAGCAGTACGGAACCGGTCGCCACAAACGGCCCGGGTGCCGCCCCGCGGATCCGGCGATCCGTGGTCACTTTCGACGCGGGGGAAGGCCCCGAGGGTGTGGACTTCCGCCTCAAGGGGTTCACCAATGTCGAGTTCATGGGCATTCCCACCGAATCGGGGCGTGTGTCCCCCTACCCCGGTGGTGACTTCGGAGGGCCCGGCATCCCGACAACCGACGGCCGTCGGGTCATCTCCCTCACCGAACTCGAGCGGATTCGCCGAGCCGGAGAGAAGCTCACCGGGACCTACGAGATCGTCGAAGACGAGGACATGGCCGAGATCCTCACCGCCCTCGGAGCGCCGCTCGCCGCAGCGGCGACCCACAACAAGCCGGGGCAGGCCGGCGCGGACTACGCCGGCGATGTGCTCTCGAGCGCCCGCGAGTACGCCCGTCTCGTGCTCAAGCTCTGCCGCAACAAACCGTTCGATGTCATCCACGCCCACGACTGGATGACCTACCCCGCCGGCATGGCCCTCGGACGCGTGACCGGCAAGCCGCTGGTCGCCCACATCCACTCCACCGAGTTCGACCGCTCCGGAGAGCATGTCAACCAGACGATCTACGACATCGAGCGACGCGGCATGCACGCCGCGGTCCGCGTGATCGCCGTCAGCATGCTGACCAAGAACATCGTGGCCAAGCGTTACGGCGTACAGCCCGACAAGATCCGCGTGGTCTACAACGGCGTCGCGCAGGAAGAGAAGTTTGCGCCCCAGCCCCAGAGCGAGATCTCCCCGAAGGACAAGATCGTGCTGTTCCTCGGCCGCATCACGATGCAGAAGGGCCCCGAGTACTTCGTGAAGGCCGCCAAGCGGGTGCTGGAGAAGGTCGAGAATGTGAAGTTTGTCGTCGCCGGGAACGGCGACATGGCGCGTCGCATGATCGAGCAGGCGGCGGAACTGGGCATCGGTCACAAAGTGCTCTTTACCGGCTTCCTGCGCGGGCGCGATGTCGCCAAGGTCTTCCAGATGGCCGACTGCTTCGTCATGCCATCGGTCAGCGAGCCGTTCGGAATCGCTCCGTTGGAGGCCATGAGTCACGACACGCCGGTCATCATCTCAAAGCAGTCGGGTGTATCCGAAGTCGTCTCGCACGCCCTGAAGGTGGACTTCTGGGACACGGACCAGATGGCCAACAAGATCGTCGCGGTTCTGAAGTACCCCCCCCTCAGCCAGACTCTGAAGAAGCACGGACGGATGGAGCTTCGCGGGCTGACCTGGGACGGCGCCGCTGAGAAGTGCCTGAGCGTGTACACCCAGGCGATCGAGGCCGTGGGAGGCCGCGTCGCCGCGGCGGTCCCCTCGGCGGGCTAGGCCATGATGAACAATAGCGAGCCGCAGTCGATCCTCGTCACCGACCTCGGGCGGCTGGCGTACGGCGAGGCGCTCGAGGTCCAGCGCATGGAGCACGAGCACATACTGAGCGGTCGCGATGATCCGTCGTCACCCGTCGCGCACCTGCTGGTCGTCGAGCATGACCCCGTGCTCACGATAAGCAAGCGCTCGACCTCGCGCCAGAACATCCGTGTTTCGCCTGAACGCCTCAAGGAACTGGGCATCTCAATCCACGAAACGGATCGGGGCGGCGACATCACCTACCACGGGCCCGGCCAACTCGTCGTCTACCCGATCGTGGATCTCAACCGAGCCGGCCTGAACCTGCACGCGTACATGCGCCTGCTTGAGGATGCCGTGATCGGCGCGTGCGAACGCTTCGGTCTGGAAGCGGGTCGGGAGGAGGGAGCCACGGGCGTGTGGGTCCCCTCACGCCTGCACTCCGGGCAGCCCGCGAAGGTCTGCGCGATGGGCGTGCGGGTCCGCCGGTGGGTCACCATGCACGGGCTCGCGCTCAATGTAGACCCGGACATGAGCCACTTCCAGACGATCGTGCCGTGCGGACTCGTGGGCAGACCGGTGACCAGTCTCCGCGAGCAACTCGGCGATCGATGCCCGACATTCGCCGATGCGGCGGAGGCGGTGTGTGCCCAGCTTGCCGATATGCTGAAACAGAAGCTCACGCAATCGGTCCCCCAAACCGATCACGATGGCTCGACCAGGTCCTGATTGTCAGGATTGATTGGCGGCGGTACTGTCACGCCGTGGGCACCGACTACGCCGATATCTACGACCGCATCATCGAGCACCATCCCGGCTACAACGCAGCCGAACGGTCGCCCGGATTCAAATCCGCCCTCCGATACAGTCAGGCGCTGCGGGCGGTCAACGGACGAGCACTGGATGTCGGCTGCGGAGTGGGCTTCGTTGTGCAACTCATGGGCTCGCCGATGTTCGGGTTCGAGGCGTACGGCTGTGATGTCAGTGCTGAGGGCGTGCGCCGATCGACCGAACGGCTCGGTGAGAGCGCGATCGGACGGGTACGCCTGATCGGCAGCGATGGAGTTCTGCCGTTTGAGGACGGCTACTTCGATGTCGTGACCTGCTTCGATGTACTCGAACATCTCGACGAGCCGGATATCCTGCGATTACGAGACGAGATGATCCGTGTTCGCACCGATCGCGGCCTCACCCTGCTCTCGGTTTCACTGCGTCCGGCGGGTTCGGAAGACCATTTGGGCGACAACCTGCATCGGACTGTTCAGCCGATTCAGTTCTGGATTGACATGTTCGGTCCCGACGAAACCGCCATCGACCATCGGCTTCACCAAGCGGTGCTGTTCTGCGGGCCGCGCGGCTGAATCAGGTTTAACCTCTCAGCCCAAGTTGAGTTCGGCCAGCACATCCGCGGTGATGTCAACGCCCTCGGGGAACACGAGGACCGGGCGAGCGTTGAACTCAGCGGGCAGCGAATTCGCGTTCAGGTTGAATTCGTCCTCAGCACGCTGGCTGGCAAGGACATAGTCGTATCCGAGGTCCTCGGCGACGGCCTCTGCAGCATCGCGTGCCAGTTCGTACGCTTCCTTGAGTTGCGCGAGGGTCAGCTGCTGGAGTTCCAGCTCGCGCTGTGATCCGATCTGCTCGAGTTCCTGCATGCGGGCGTTGATGCGCTCCGCCTCGGACTGGATCTGCTGCGGGTCGCCCTGTCCGCCCTGCTGGATCTGCTCCCACTGCTGACGCAGTCCCTCAAGCTCCTGCTCGAGTTGGCGGAACTCAGCCACGAGCGCATCAAGCTCGATGGCTTCGCGAGCGGGCATGAAGCGGTCGGATTCCAGAAGTTCCCGCATCACCATGTTGACGGCGCAGATCGCGATCTTGTGCTCGGGCTCGGCCTGGGTTTCGTCGATCAGTCGAGCGGTCGCCGTGGAAGTGAAGAGGATCTGCTGGGCGGCGAGCGTGCAAACACACAGAGTGAGGGCGCAGAAAACGATACGGTCGAAGAGTCGCATGAAAGTGTCCTTGTCGAACGGCTGAACTGGGGCGATCTGCTGAATCGGGTGAGAAACCCCGCACGAGTCGATCGTTTGCTCGTGACTCGTTAGGATAGCCGGTCTTATCTCAGGTATCCGAGAGGCAACGCATGCGTGACCCCAGGGTTGATCGGCTGGCCGATGTCATTGTGGGCTATTCGACGAAAGTGAAAGCCGGTGACCTGGTCGGGATACGCTCCGATCCGGTCGCGATGCCGCTGATCGAGGCTGTGTTCGAGAAGTGCCTGAAGGCCGGGGCACACCCGTTCTGGGAGGCAACTTCGGGCGGCCTCGAAGAGCTGTTCTTCGAGCACGCCAGCGATGAGCAACTGGCCTACCTCTCCCCCCTCCAAATGGACTCGATCGAAAAGCTCGATGTCCGCAT
>CBFGVX010000036.1:0-30413 GCA_965652425.1 uncultured bacterium
GATCGCCAGCCCAAACCAGGCAATCCCTCACTACGAGCAGCTCATGGAGATGCTCGAGGAACACCCGGACATCGAGGTCACCACCCCGACGATCGAAACGCTGGGGCTGATCAGTTTGCCCGGTGGAGGCAGCCGCGATGTGGTGGTGGTGGGTATCGATCCCGAGGGTTACGACGCGGTCACCGGTTACACCGAGCGTCTGTACTGGAAACGCAAGGAACCCAGCGAAGCGGAGCAGAAGCTGCTCGACGCGATCGAGCAGGCCAGACTCGAAGGCGATCAGACCACCCGCTTCCCACTGACCGACATCCGGCTTTCACTCCCCGAAGGGTTCGAAGTCTTCGGCGAGCAGCTTGTCGTTGCTGACCGGGACGCTCCTACCGGCGAGGGCTGGGAGCCCGCCGCGGTGCTCGGGATGAGGGTGTCCGGCTCGTATTTCGTGACCGAGGGCGGGTTCTTCTATCCCCAGATGTTCGGCGGGTTCATGCCCGATCGCTCCGTCACCGTTCGGGTGGTGCCGTTCAACCAGCGAGGCGGCTTCACGACCGCGGGCACGGTGGACCGCGAGTTCCCTGTCGCCAACGAGTTTGTTTCGGGCCTGTTCCAGGTTGACTCCAAGTGGGTGATCATCCCGCTGGACGAATTGCAGCAGATGCTGCGGATGGACGCGACCGAGCGCATCGATCCGGGTTTCCGGCCCGGCGTGGACTTTGATGAGAGCGGCATGCCGGTGATCCGCGAGCCGCGGGTGATCGGCACTTCCCCGGCTCGCGTGACGGCGGTTCTGGTCAAGGCGCGGGCAGGCGTGACGGCCGATGAGATCGAGCCGATCGTGAAGGACATCTACACCGAGTTCGCCGCCCTCTACCCCCCCGGCTCGCCGGACGCCGCGCCGAGCGCCGAAGCGATGCGCAACAACGGCATCTACACCTGGCGGAACAAGCCCGGCCTCGCCGAGTTCATCCGGCAGGTCGAGAGCGAGACCGTGCTGATCCTGTTCCTGTTCGCGGTGATCTCGCTGGTCGCGGTGGTGCTGATCTTCGCGATCTTCTGGGCCATGGTGAGCGAGAAGACCAAGGATGTCGGCATCCTGCGATCGATCGGCGGCTCCAAACTCGGCATCGCGTGGCTGTTTCTGCGGTACGGCATGATCATCGGCGTGCTCGGCGCGGCGATCGGCGGCACCATCGCCCTGATCGTCGTCAGCAACATCAACCCGATCCACGAGTGGCTGACCAAGGTCACCGGGCGCGCGATCTGGGACCCGGCGTTCTACCTGTTCTCGCGCATCCCCGACGATGTCGAGCCCGGTAAAGCGGCGATTGTTCTTGTCGCGGCGGTGCTCTGCTCCGTGCTTGGCGCGCTGATCCCCGCGGTCCGCGCGGCGAACATGGACCCGGTGAGGGCTTTGCGCTTTGAATAACGCCGCCGCACCATCCCGATCCGCGCCCGCCAAAGCCACCGGCCCCATCGTCGAGGCCCGCGCGGTCCACAAGACCTTCAAGCTCGGGCGCGTCGCCGTCCCCGTGCTCCGCGGCGTGGACATCGCCGTCGACGAGGGCGAGTGCGTCGCGGTGCTCGGCGCATCGGGCTCGGGCAAGTCGACCCTGCTTCACCTGCTGGGCGGGCTGGACCGGCCTGATAAGGGTGACACCGAGAGCGGCATCCGCTTCCGCGGGCGCAAGCTGCGCGACTTCTCTTCGAGCGAACTCGACCGCTACCGAACACGCAGCGTCGGCTTCGTGTTCCAGTTCTACCACCTTCTGCCCGAACTGAATGTGCTCGAGAACACGCTCGTCTCGGCGATGGTCGGCAAGAACCGACTGTCCTGGTCGCGCGAAAAGGCCACGCACACCAAGCGCGCGAGCATGCTGCTCGACCGATTCGGGCTCGGCCACCGGCTGAAGCACAAGTCCGTCGAGCTCTCCGGCGGCGAGCGCCAGCGCGTCGCCATCGCCCGCGCCCTGATGAACACCCCCGCCCTGCTGCTCGCCGATGAGCCGACCGGCAACCTCGATCAGAAGACCGGAGCCGAGATCCTCGACGCGATGATGGCCCTCCGGCGCGAAACCAACCAGACCATGGTCATCGTCACGCACGACACAGCCACCGCCGCCAGAGCCGACAGGATCGTGCGACTGGTCGATGGGGTGGTCGAACGCGGCTGAGTCCGGGATCGGGTGTCACGGCTTGACCCGAAGGGCAAGCCGTGCGAACCGCCAGTACCATCACGATCGCATGCCTCACCGAAAGACCCTGCGCCGATACGAGGTAGAAGGACACGCGAGATTCCTCACATTCTCGTGTCGAGATCGCCTACCGCTCTTCGAAACGGACTGGATCAAGGATCGATTCGCAGACAGACTGTTCCTGATCCGCGAACGCTTGAATATGCGGCTGCACGCGTGGGTCATCATGCCCGAGCATGTCCACCTGCTGATCACCCCAGACCTCGCCGCTGCTGAAGTCTCAAAGATTCTGAGCACGCTGAAGCGCCCGTTCTCAACATCCATCCGGCACGAACTCATCGGGAACGGGATGAACATTCCATCCCGCTTCTGGCAACCCGGCGGCGGGTACGACCGGAACATCTTCTCGGTCGAGGAGTACCGGGAGAAGATCGAATACTTGCATGCCAATCCGGTTCGCAGAGGACTTGTCGCCTCGCCGCAGGACTGGCCGTGGTCATCGTTTCGTGCGTATCACAATCTCGATACTCGGTGGCAGCAAATCGATCTCCGCAGATAGTTTCTCGGCCTCACGCACGGGTTGCCCTTCGGGCCAACCCGTGGCACCCAAACCTCCTCCGCTTGCCCTCCGACCCGATCCGTGACACCGTACGGCTCAGGAGATTCCCCTATGCCCCTCACCTTCTCTATGACCCACTTGTTCGACGCTCCACCCGAGGTCGTCTTCGAGACGATGACCGACCCGGACCAGTTCCGGCACTGGATGCAAAACTTTGTACGCGCGGAAGTGCTCACCGAAGGGCCGGTGGGCATCGGCACGAAAATCTCTGAGACCCGCCGGTTCGGCGGACGCGAGGGCACCGAGGTCTTCGAGATCACCCATTACGACCCGCCCAACGCGATCTCTCTCCATGTTGACTCGTGCCGCGGCTCCGCCTACGACTTCGACCATCGCTTCGAGCCCGATGGCAACGGCACACGCATGGTGATGGATGCGAGCATTGAGGGGGGCGGGTGCCTCACCAAACTGCTCGGGAAATCGATGTGCGGCATGTTCAAGAAAGCGATGCGCAAGGACCTCATCGCGTTGAACGAGTACATCAAGTCGAAGCAGACGGCTTAACCCAGCCACTCCCACGGGCACCGATCGCGCTCGCTCACGATCACCTCAAGCCCCGTCTCCTTCCTGATCCGCTCGGCGTACAGGCACATATACGGGCGCTCGGTGTTCGTATGCCCCGCCAGCACTACCGTCAGCCCGCGCTCGATCGCGCTGAGCAGCTCGTGGTGGCGCATCTCGCCGGTGATGAACAGCTCCGCTCCCTGCGAGATCGCGGCGTCCACCAGCCCCGCGCCCGCACCCGGGCAACACGCGATGCGCTGAATCTTTCGTTCCGCATCTCCGCCCTGCGCGAGGCGTACACCGTTCACGCCGAGGTTCCTCGCGAGGTTCCTTGCGATGGCCTGAGCGCTCAGCGGCGAAGCCAGATCGCCGATTCGTCCCGCACCTACCGACGCGTCGGTGTGCGATTCGACACGGTACAGATCGAACGCCGGCTCTTCGTACGGGTGCGCAGCGCGGAGCGCTTCGATCGCCTCACCCACGCGCGATGGCGGCACCACCGTTTCCAGACGCAGCTCGCGCACGCGCTCCAGCTTGCCCCGATCCCCCACCGCTGGGTTGCTCGACTCGCCGCCCAGAAAGGTGCCCTCCCCCGGCGATGCGAAGGTGCAGTGGTCGTAGTCGCCGATGACGCCAGCGCCGGCACGGTGCAGCGCTTCGCGCAGGGCACCGGCGTGGTCCTCAGGCACGAACACCACCAGTTTCATGCCGCCGCCGTTGTTCACCGGTTCCAGCGCCCGCCGGTTCACCACCGAATCAGCATTCGCCTTCTCGGTCGCCCGCTCGATCAGCCAGTCGTTCAGACCGCCCGGCGCTGCGTCGAGCGCAGAATGCGGCGAGTACACCCCCGCCACCCCCGCGTGCAGCAGCTTCACCAGCATCCGGCCGGACCGATCGGCATCCGTGTACCGCTTGGCGGCGTGGAACAGCGGCGGGTGGTACGCCACCACGAACCCCGCCTCCCGCTCGACCGCCTCATCGATGACCGGGTCGGTCAGGTCGAGCGTGACGAAGACCGGGCCTTCGATGTGCAGATCGGCGTCACCGACCAGCAGACCGACATTGTCCCAACCCCCCGCCAACCGAACAGGGGCGATCCGGTCGAGCGCGGCGATCATGTCGCGAACCAGCATGCGTGTCTCTCCTGCAAAGCATGAAACCTGTGCAAAGAGCGTATGAAAACTCTGCTCGGACCGCCCGAAGAGCCCGGATCGGCCGAAAAACTCCCCAGGATTCCGTGAACTTTGCACTACCGCCCCGCCCCGGCACGCTGTAGATTCCACATACGACGCGGCGAGGAGCGCCGCCCACCCGCCCGACACGCCGCACTCCAGGGAAGGAGCGAAGCCGTGCTCAGGAAACATCACGGACCGGAGAACAAGCCCGGAGCCGCCAGCGATTCACGAAAGAACCTAGCAGGGAGCCCTGACATCGCGACCAAAACCTTCGTCATCGATACTTCCGTCCTTCTTCACAACCCCGCCGCGATCTTCGTCTTCGAAGAGAACAATGTGGTCATCCCCTTCGCGGTCCTGGAAGAGATCGACAAATTCAAGGGCGTGTCCAACGATGTCGGGCGCAACGCCCGCCAGTGCGTCCGATACCTCGACATGCTCCGCAATCGGGGCCGCCTGATCGAGGGGGTGCAACTCTCGGAGGGGATCGAGCCGGCTTCAAACAACCCCGACAAACGCCCCAACGACCCGCCCTCGGGAACGCTCCGCATCGACGCGGTCGACCACGAGCGCCCCGCGGCGATCCGCGCCGACACCAACGACAACCGCATCATCGCCTCGGCCCTTGCTCTCAAAGAAAAAGGCGAGCATGTCGTCTTCGTGTCCAAGGACATCAACGCGCGCATCAAGGCCGATGCCCTCAACATCACCGCCGAGGACTTCGAGAACCAGAAGGTCGATGTCGATCATCTCTACCAGGGCTACGCGACGCTCCGGGTCAAGGGCGAGAAGATCGACCAGCTCTACTCCGAGAAGATGCTGCCGCTCGATGAGCTTCACGATGTTCTGACGCACACCGATGCCGCGGGCACCAGCTTCACGCAGGAGATCGAGCCCAACCAGTTCGTGCTGCTCATCGACGAGGTCGATGAAGGGCACACCGGCCTTGGGCGCCGCCTCGCCGATACCGAGCACCTGATCCCCATAAGCAGCCCGCGCAAGCCGGTCTTCGGCATCATGGCCCGCAATGTGCAGCAGACGATGGCCATCGACCTGCTGCTCGACGACGAGGTCAAGCTCGTCACCCTGCTCGGCACGGCCGGCACCGGCAAGACCCTGCTCGCCGTCGCCGCGGGCATGGCCAAGGTCTTCAACGAGGAGGCCTACGAGAAGCTGCTCGTCGCCCGACCGATCATGCCCATGGGGCGCGACATCGGCTACCTGCCCGGCGACAAGGACGAGAAGCTCACCGCCTGGATGCAGCCCATCTTCGACAACCTCGCGTACCTGCTCTCGACCCGCGGCCACCCGCTGCAGTCCGCCGAGAGCCACACCACCGAGCAGCGCGTTGCCAAGCTGATCGCCGACGGACGCCTGGTGCTTGAGCCGCTGACCTATATCCGCGGCCGTTCGATCCCGCACCAGTTCATGATCGTTGATGAGGCGCAGAACCTCTCGCCGCACGAAGTGAAGACGATCGTTTCTCGCGTCGGCGAGGGAACGAAGATCATCTTCACCGGCGACATCGAGCAGATCGACAACCCGTATCTCGATTCATCCTCGAACGGTCTGTCGTACCTCGTGGAGCGGATGAAGGGCGCGGGGGCCGTCGGGCATGTCATGCTCGCGCGTTCCGAACGCTCCGAACTGGCTTCGCTGGCGACCTCTCGCCTCTGAAGGAGACGACTGGGGTTGAATTATTTCTGAGCCAGATAGCGATGCATCGCGTCGATGGTTTTCTCGCTGACATGATGCTCGATGCCCTCGGCATCGAGTTCGGCCTGCTTTCGCGGCACGCCGAGTTTGAGCAGGAACTCCAGCACCACCTCGTGCCGTCGCTCGCACTCCCCGGCCAGTCGCCGCCCCGCATCCGTGAGTTCGATGGGGCGGTACGGCTCGGTATGTACCAGACCCGCGCTCACCAGACGCGTCACCGTGCGACTGACCGTCACATGGCTCACGCCCATCATCTCCGCGAGGTCGCGGACACGGGCTTCGCCCCGCTCGGCGATCAATTCCGCGATCGCCTCGACATAATCTTCGGTGATCTCATCGCGATGGTCGGCGCGGGTCCGCCGGAACCGTTCGCCGCGCGTCCGCAGAGGCAGTCGCTGACGATCACCGCCGCGGTTTGCTGATGGCTCAGATGGATCGTTTGGGACCATGAACCCACCAGCATACACGCCACAATTGCGACTCGGCACCTTGGTCTGATCTCACAGACAGACCTCCGAATCGACCGATGGTACATACACACCATGGCCGCTTCAGCCCCTCAACTCGATCCCCCGACGCCCGCCGCGCTCGATCCCGACCGGCCGTTTTCTCCGGTTCAGGCCATGCTGCAGGTGCTGGGGGGGCTGATCGGTATCGCGCTGCTGGTGTGGGCGCTGGTGATCGTGTTTTCGCCGGAGAACCGCACGCAGCTCGAACGCGCCATAAACGCCCCGGTCGGGCTGACCGCGATGCTCGTGGCACTCTCGGTGATCAGCATTGTCCTCAACGGCCTGATGTTCTGGGTCGTGGCCCGTCCAATCCGCCGCCTGCATCCGTCGAGCGTGATCGGCGTGAACGCGATCGCCACATTCCTGTCGGTCCTCCCCGCCAAGCTCGGCTTGGGCATTCGGGGGCTGGTGCATCACCGGCGTGATGGCATGCCTTTTCGCGATGTCGTGGCGTGGCTCGCGGCGATGAGCGCGCTGGGTCTGGCGGCGCTGCTGCCGATCGGGATCGTCAGCCGCTGGCGGTTGGAACTGGATTGGATCTGGGTGGCACTCGCGCTCGGGGGCGTGTGCACGACGCACGCGCTCGGTGTCCTATTGGGACGGCTTTGTGAGAAAGGGTCGCTCGGCGGAGTTCTCGCAAAGCTCAGCTTGGGCAGTTGGAGGATCGTTCGTCATCCCGGCCCGGTGGCTGCTCACGGGGTGCTGCGCGTGATGGATCTCGGGGTGCTGACCGGGCGGTTCCTTGGTGCCGCGGCCATCCTCGGCCTGCATCTGCCGCCCGACCAGGCGGTGCTTCTCGGGGCGATGTTCTTCTTCTTCGGCGTCGTCGCGCCAGCTGGCACGCTCGGGACGCGTGAGGTCGCGGTCGCCGCCATCGGCGTGGCGATCGGATTGCCGGAGGGCCCGGTCTACACCGCGGTGCTCATCGTCGCGGCGGTCGAGCTGGCGACGAGTTTCGTGCTCGGGCTGGTGGCTTCTCTGTGGATCAGGCCCGATCGGATTCTGCGCGCACGAAAAACGGCGGCCGGAGCCGCCGTGACTTCTGAAAGTTCCTCCGATCAACCCTCCAGCGGAACCCGCTCGATCCGGACCACGGATGACTGATCGAGGTTGACCTGGATTTCTCCCAATGCCCACTGGGTTTTCATCTGCAGGGTGCTGATGCGGCGGGTGACGGCCTGCAGTTCGCTGTCCCACTGGGTGAGGACATTGCCGGAGCTCTCTTCGAGCACCACGGTGGGGCGGGCGGGATCGGGGGTGCTCGGACGACGGACGGTCACCTCAACGCGGGAGGTCAGCGTGGCGACGCCATCGAGCATGCCGCTGAATCTCCAGTTGTAGCCCAGATCCAAGACCGCCACGGGGGGCAGTTCCACCTCACGGGTCGTAGCCCACCCTGCCCCGACGCGTCGGGGCTTGTCTCTGAGTTCCTCGATCGTGAACAGCGGCTCGTAGATCTCACGGATCTGGGATTCGGTGAAAAAGCCGAGCATGCGAGGGTCGGCACCCTCGGAGGCGCTGAGCGCTGATTCGTAGGCATCAGCCCCCAGCACGCTGGTGATCTCCCCGGTCGGGCTGACCACGATGGTGACGACGGTCTGCGCCAGGGACGCGGCGAACGCGTTCTGGAATTCCTCTCCCTCCTGAGGGGTATCGAGTGTGAATTCGGAGACCTCTTCGCCGGTGGACAGGCGGATCGTGGCCTCGGTGACCCGAAGGGCCATGGTCGCGGTGCCGTCGTCCTCAACGCCCTGCACGGTGAACTTCGTGGTGACATCGTAGGACATGGTTTCCTCAACCGAATCCTGAGAGACCTGCTGCTGATCCACGCTCAGCTCCATCCGCGTGCGGTAGGCGAATTCGTCCCCTTCCTGCAAGGAGATCGTGAAGTCCACGCGCTCGCCGAGCGGCTCGTCGAGGGGTTGGTCGGTGGGTACGGGCTGGGCAACCACTGCTGCGATGGGCAGAAGCACGGCTGCGCACAGGACTTGCGCAAAAACACGGGGCAGGCGAGACGCCAGGGGGGGCATGGACACTTCGGTCATGGTTGAGAACTCTCCTCGATGTGTGACTGGTCAGTAGGGGCTGGAGACCATTGGCCTCCGCCCACATTGATCTGAGGTGCAGTGTAGCGACCGAGCCGCAAGGGTTATTCCCGATGGTGCCAACCAATGTGGTCGACCGCCCCACTCGGAGTGGACATGATTCCAATACACACGATGTTCAAAGTGAAACGACCGGCGGGAATTACCCACCGGTCGCTTGAGAATCATGATTCATCGCGCCGGATCAGCGGCGGCGACGCGTTGCCGCCAGACCTGCCAGAGCCAGAAGACCCGCGGCTCCCGGAGTGGGGATGACCACGAGGTCGATGTACTGGCCGGCACCACCGCTGTACACCAGCGTGGCCTGGTCGGTCAGGATGTCGGTCACCCACACCCCGTCGCCGTTGGTCCACATGATGTTGCCGTTGCCGAGCTCGTACACACCGCGAGCACCGAGATTGGCGCCAGCGACGATGCCAAGATCGTTACCCGCAGCGTCGAAGGCGTAGACGCCGGACGGCGGAGAGAACCCGGCGACGAGCACGCCGCCATCGTCGCGAACAACGATCTGCTGCGGGAAATCGATGCCGGTCACGCCGTCGGAGCTGTGGAATGTGCTGACGAAGGCACCGGACAGGTCATAGAACTCAAGCGATTCGTTGCCGATGTTGCTTCCGAGCACCTGCCCCTGGTAGTTGACGACATCGAACAGCGAGCCGTTGGTCGCCGAGAACCCGTTGATCGCACCCGTGGTGCTGTCGATCCGGACGATGGAGTTGCCCGGAGCACCGTTGCCGGATCCGGCGTTGGTGACCCAGACTTCATTGCCGACGACGGCCATGCCCTTGATGTTGTCGAGGCCGCCGGTGTCGGTGCCGCCGATGGTCGAGAGGTAGCCGCCTGCGAGGGTGAAGCGATCGATCCGGTCACGGACCTGATCGGACACCCAGATCTCGTTGCCGACCTGCAGCGCGTGCTTCGGGGTGCCGGTGGTGGGGAACTGGTTCAGATCGATGAAATTCGAGTTGATGAGCGATCCGTCGAAGGGGTTGAAGGTCACGATCACATCGTTGCTGGAATCGGGAACCACCAGAAACTCCAGTGGGTTGCCCGCCTGCGCGGTTGAGGCAAGCCCCGTGAGCGCAGCGACAGCAGTAACGGCGAAAATTCTCGTCATGGCGATCTCCTCACTTCTTTCCGGCTGAAACTCAGCCGCGTCCACTGCTTCCCACCCTGTGCATTGGGTTCAGAACCGAAAGGAAACAGTCGAATGGTCCACGATGCCGGTTCTCTGAATCCACCCTACCCGCAGTGGGGATGAAATCAACAGATTATTGGTCAGAACGAGGCAATTCGTGTCTTTCGCCGATGAGACGATCCTCTGCGAATGAGCGTAAGCCACAGGTTTCTACAAGATTTACAGCCCCGAATACCTATTCTCCCCCGTTTGCAGGTGTTTCCGTGCGGACCACACGGAAACGAACCGGTGACGGCTGGTCGATCGGCTCGTTCGCATAGAGCACCGCGGTAAACTCCATCGAGACCGGCTGGGGAAAGATGTTGATCGCCACATACCACGACGGGTTCATGTTCCGACCGACCACGGTTTCTCCCTGTAGGAGGATCATGCGGACATCGAGCCAGTCTTCTGACACCCCGATGAGGGTGTATTTGGTGTTGGGTTCGATCGTGATCTTGACCGTGTAGCCATGGTCGATCCCCGCCTCGGCGATCTCGCCCACGAAATCCTCTGAGACGGTGGGGTTATCACCGAGTTCGATGCTCGCGATCCGGGCCATCATCCGCTCGGGAGAGACCAATACTTCACGCAGGCGTTCCGCCCAGCGGATGGAGCGATCGGCCTGTCGTTGATCGGCCTCGCCGCTGAGCAGTTCCGTGAGAAGATCGGCCCGCTGGGCGTAGTTGATGCCGACGGGGATGCGCTGGCCTCCGATGAAGGCCATGCTTCCGGCCGAGACAAGCCCGATGACTTCTCCGCTCTCGTTCAGGAGTGGGCTGCCGCTGGCTCCTCCGGCGATGACGCCGCTGTAGTGCAGGAGCTGGGCGTCTTCCAGATCGCTGAACTGAAAGAGGAAATCGGACTGACTGGTGATTCGGCCGGAGATACGCTGCTGGCTGGGCAGCCCGGCGATGTTCTCGGTGGGGAACCCGACCGATCCGACCCCATCTCCTACGAACGAACGGCTCATCACCTCCGGTGAGATCACCAGAGGCGTGCCGAGGTCGGTGCCTTCTTCAGCGGGCTTGAGCAGGGCGACATCACACGGGGGGATGAAGCGGACATTCGCGACGCGTCCACCGGGAACCTCACGGAACTGCTCGGAGAGGATGTCGGTCCAGCGTGTGTATCCAGGGTGCAGGAGCATGTCCTCGGACAGAAGGATCATCTGATCGCGTTTGCCCTCCCGCAGGGCCACCGGGACGGTGCCGGGGTAGGAACGCAGGAGGTCCTGGACGGCGACCGCCACATGCGCGTTGGTCGCCAGACGATCTTCGGAAGCTGTCCAAGAGGTTCCGCCGTGCTCGTACGCACCGGTTTCCATGTCCATCACGCCGGTGAGCCAAACCGAAGAGGAGACATCGACGAGCACCTGCGCGAGCGCATCGTTTGGCTGCTCGCGGAGTTCCGTGAGCGATGCCTCGAGGGTCTGGAGCTGGCTTGAGGTCAGCTGCGTGCCGGTCTCGATGGATTGGCGCAGGTCGTCCATCTGCTGCTGGGTGCGCTGAGCGACCTGCTGGTTCTGGCCTTTGACCGCGAAGATCCAGTAGCTGAGGCCACCGGCGACCAACACGACCACTGCGCCCAACGCCGCGATGAGCAGCGGCGCTCGCTTGGCGCTGGCAACGACATCGCCGGATACCCGCCCGACCGGGAGCGGCGCACCGCCGGAGGGTCTGACTTCGGTGGCGGGCAGTGCCGCACCGACGGTCACCGCTGCGATCCGGGGCCCGCCCTGGCCGAGTTCGAAGACGAGTTCGCCTTCGATGCGATGGGTTTCACCGTTGCCGAGTCTTCGGATGGCCCGGTTCGAACGATCGAGCACGGTGACGCCGCTGTCGTGTGTTGCTTTGACCTTCCAGCCGTCGCTGTCGCGCTCGACCATGGCGTGGATTTCGCGTGCGCTGGCGGTGTCCTTTGTCGGGTGCATGCGCACATCTGCGACCGGAGCGCGGCCGATCGTGATGGTGTTCTGGTCGAATTCCTTCGACCACGGGCTGTTGTACCCGGTCTGAATCTCGATCTGGATTTTCCCGGCCATGTCGTCCTCCTCCGCGATGGCGTTACGGGACACCTCGCCCGATGACGCGACGCACTGTTGTACCCGATTCATGGGAATTCGCTTCAGGTCTTCATCGGTTCAGCGGCTTTGCGATCGCCATATGACCGCCTTTTCGGCGTAGCCGCGTTCGGGATCCACCCGGTGCATGGCTTCGTAGATTTCGGCGAGTTGTGCCGCGACCTGTTTGGATCGAGGATCTTCGATGCCCGCGGCGGCTTCAAAAACGGCGTGGGCCTCAAGCAATACACGCTCGGATTCCGCAAGCCGACCTGCACCGGCCAGAGCCGTGCCGAATCTGGCGAGGTAGCTGCCGAGGCGTCCGGCGGGATCGTTCGACCAGAGCGACCTTGCCGCTTCTTGTCCCCGCTCGAGCACATCCGCCGCTTCGGGGTACATCCCCGCAGAGACCAGAGCGTTGCCCAGGTTGTTTCGCATCGTGACGCTGTTGGGATGCTCCGGGCCGAGGAACTCCTCGCAGACCAGCAGACCCTGTTCAAGTACGACTGCGGCGTCCGCATGCCGGTCGAGCCGCTGGAGCACCAATGCAAGGGCGCTCGATGCGCCGACCGCATCGGACCGGGTGGCGCTGTCCTCGCGCAGGTGCTCGGACAGCAACTGCGCGTACGCCTCTTCCGCTCCGATCAGGTTGCCCCGCGCGATCCGAACATCGCCGAGCGCTTTGAGGGAAGCCAGAGTTTGCGGATCGCCGGGGCCGTGGGCCTCGATGCGGCCCTGGTATGCCTCATCGAACAGGCGCTCTGCCTCTTCGAACTGACGCTGCCGAGCAAGGATGTCCGCGAGGTCGTGGACGCTGCGCAGCGTGGTCGGATGGATCCGTCCCAACGATGCTCGTGCCGAATCAAGGGACTGTCTGAGGGTACGCTCGGCGCCGCTCAGATCGCCCGCGGCTCGCTGGGCGCCAGCGAGGTTGAGCATCGCCGCGAGCGTGTTCGGGTGAGTATCCCCGAGGGTGCGTCGGTAGATCTCGGCAGCGCTGGAGAGGAATTGCGCTGCTTCTTCCAGCCGCTGGGTCTCCATCAGCAGTACACCAAGGTTGACCTGCGAAGTCAGAGTCTGCGGGTGCTCTTCACCGAGGAAGCGTCGGCGCTGCTCGTACGCCTCGCGCAGGTATGGCTCGGCCATCTCGGCACGCCCCAGCGACCGATGGAGCAGCACGCCCATGTTATTGAGCGCGGCGATCGTTTCCGGATGATCCGCACCGAGCACGCGCCGTCGGCCTTTCAAGGCTTGTTCGTACAGCGGCGTGGCTTCTGCAGCGCGGCCGGTGGCTCGAAGCAGACCGGCCAGGTTGGTCTTCGCGGTCAATGTCGAAGGGTGTTCATCGCCCAGGGTACTGCGCCGGCGCTCGAGCACGGATCGCATCAGCGGCTCTGCGCCCGCTGTGTCGCCGAGCTGCTGGAGCAGGTACGCCAGATTGTTCTCGGCGGTCACGGTGTCGGGATGATCTGCGCCCAGCACACGGGCGCGGGCTTCGAATGCATCACGGTAGTACGGCTCGGCTTCGCGCAGACGGCCTTGTGCGACGAGGATGAAGCCCACGCTGCCCAGAGACTGCAGGGTCTGCGGATCATCGGGACCGAGCGTTTCGGTCCTGCGTTCGAGCACGGCGACCGCCTCTCGCTCAGCTTCGTCGGGGCGCCCGAGTTCGACCAGCACATCGGCACGGGCGGCCCGCGCTAGCAGTTCCAGTTCAAGAAATTCCTGATCGGTTCCGCATGACTCGATGACCTCGGTGAGCAACTGCTCAGCACGAGGTGCGTCTCCGGTGTCGCTCACGATCCGGGCGAGCAAAATCCGGGCTTCGATCGTCATCGTATCGTTCGGACCGAGCGCGTCTTCGTAGACCTTGACCGCGCGCGACTGCGCCACGAAGGCACGGTCGAGCAGGCCGACCTGTCGCATTGTGAGCGCAGTCGAGGAGAGCAACTGCGCGCGCAGAACAGGTTGTGAAGCGAAGCGATCGTCGATCGCGTTGAGCGTCTGATCGAAGATGTTCCGGTCCAATGCCTGTATCGCAAGGTTCGTCGGGTTGATCCGCTCGCTCAGTTCCTCGAACGATGAGCGCAGACGCTGGCGCTCCGTTTCATCGAGACCGGCTCTGCGCCACGACTCCTCGAGCTCGAGGGCGAAGTCCTCGCGCAAGCGCGATCCCATCAGCGCCGGCTCGATCCCCGCAAGGAGCGACCGCTGGAACTCGGCGACCTGCATGAGATCGTCGGCGCGCTGGCTCGCCTGGGCTTCCGCCAGCCGCGCCCGCTCGGCTTCCTGCGCGGAGCGCTGCTCGGCGGTGTTCGCGCGGTTGGCTTCCTCGATCGCCTGCGCTTCTGCCTCGCGCGCCATGCGAAGGCCGATGCTCGTGCTGACGATCCCGGCCACGAGCAGCACGAGGACCGCCGCCGCCGCGCTGTAGCCGGCCTTGTTGCGCCGAACGCTGCGCGCGAGCCGGTCCACGCGCGACTCCGCCGCGGCTTCGGCGAAGTCCTCATCCGCCAAGTAGTGCCGGATGTCCTGCGCCATCGCCGCGGCGGAGCTGAACCGCTTGTTCCGCTCCGGGCGCATCGCTTTCATCGGGATGTGACGCACCCGCGTGCGCAGCACCTTTTCGAGTTGCTCGGGTGTGAGTTCGCCGCGCCGGTATGCTGCCGCTTCCCGATCGGATTTCGGAAGCTGCGAGTAGCGTACGACCGGTTCCGGTCGCTCAGCGCGGATCAGGCGCAGCATCCCCTCCAAGCCGGTCGCGTCGTCCCGCTCGCTCAAGGGCAGCACGCCTGCCAGCAGCTCGTAGCAGATCACGCCCAGCGCGAAGATGTCCGTGCGCGTGTCCACGCCCGCCTGCGTGCTCTCGAGCTGCTCGGGGCTCATGTACGACGGCGTGCCGATCATCGTGTTCAGATCGTGCGTGATCGTCATATCCGTCAGGCGGACATTCTTGTTCACGGCCTTGGCGATGCCGAAGTCCACGATGCGCGCCGACGGATCGCCGCCCTCGTGGATGCTCACCAGGATGTTGTCGGGCTTGAGATCCCGATGGATGATCCCCTGCGTGTGCGCGTGGTGGACCGCGTCGGCGATGTCCGCGAGCAGCGCCAGTCGCGCATCGATCGGCAGCTTCTCGCGGTCGCAGAACTCCGCCAGCGGCACGCCGTGGATGTACTCCATCGCCAGGTACGGCGAGCCGTCGGCCGTCACGCCCGCATCGTGGATCCGCGCGATGCCCGGATGGTCGAGCAGCGCCAGCGCCTGACACTCCGCCGAGAACCGCGCCAGACTGTCGGCATCGGCCCGGTCCGGCCGGATCAGCTTCACCGCCGCGGTCATGTTCGGGTTGCGACGCTCGGCCCGCCACACCTCTCCGAACCCGCCCTTGCCCAGTGGCGTGCGCAGCGTGTACGCGCCGACCTCCATCCCCCGCGCGTAGAAGTACCCCTTCGGGGTCGGCGTCCCGCCCGTTGAGGCGTCCGGGGGCTGGGTGGGCTCACCGCCCACCGGCTGCGCGCCCGTCGGCGGCAGTTCAGGCCCGTGCTGTTCTGGATCGCCCTGCTCGCTCATCCGATCGCCTCCGATCCGCGTTTATCGGCCGGATCGCGGGGTCAGGTCCATCGCGCTTGCCGGGTCGATCGCAAACGGCCCGTACCCGCGCTCGGCCGGAAACACCGCGTCTTCCATCCGCGTCGGATCGTCCAGACTGAAGTAGCCGTAGCGCACGCGCACGAACCCCGTCCCCGCCTCGCGGAGCTTGGCCGTCTCTTCTGCGCTCAGCACCAGCTTCGCGCCCCAGTCCCGCTCGGCTTCGGGTACATGCACCACCCGCTCGCCGACGACTTCCCACACGGTTTCGTTTACCAGCCGGTACACCGTGTACGACATGACCTGCACATCGGGCTGGCGGGCGGCGAGCGCCCATGAAGACAGGACCAGCCGCTCGCCATCGGCGTGATGAGAGACCTTGAGACGCCACTGCGCATCGCGGATCTCCGGTGTCCGGCGCAGCGAACTGCTCGGCCACTGGTCCACCACCACCCGATCGATCAAGAGCGCCTCCATGGTGTACAACCGGTGGTAGTCGTAGGAAATGCGGCAGTACCCGGCGCTGCCCCACTCCTCGCCCCACGAGTTCTTCACGATGAACCCGAGATCGTCGTAGCCCACGATCGTCACCGCGTGCCCGCCGTACTCGCCCTCGGGAAACGCCCGCGCCCGCACCCACGCTCCGCTGCGAACACCCTCCAGGAGGTCCTCGCCGGTCATCATGCACGCCGCCTTGGCCTGGTTGTAGGTCATCCAGTCGCCATCGCGCCGGGCAAACTTGTCCATCATGCCCGGGTGCACGATGTCGCGAGCGCCGCTGGCATCGAAGTTGCCCTTCTCATCGAGCGCTGTCCACGACGGCTCGTGCACGCGGTAGCTCACCGGGATCGCGACACGACCCACGTCCAGTTCGGCCTTGATCCGCTCCACATCCTGAGCCGCGGCGAGTTGCAGCAAACCTTCATCGGCCATCACGATCCGGTACACCCCCACCGCCATCCGAAGGCGCATCAGGTCGTCCTCGGTCACCTGCGCGAGCTCGATGTACCGGCGCACCTCGTCGGGCACCGTGTCCGGCACCTTCAGCGGGTTCGGGTTGTACGGGAAGAATTCCTCCGGGCAGGTGCCCAGTCCGCTGGCGAGCATGGCGTACGAGCCGAGCGCATCGCCGATCTGCATCTCCGGCTTCATGCCGAGCGCCCGTCGCCAGAGGTCGGTGTTGTTCTGGTGCAGCTTGATCGACGCGTACAGCATCTGCTCGCTCAGGTCCGTCGGCACTCCGGGGAAGGTCTCCATCGCCGCGCACACCGAGAACGCCGCGCAGGTCCCCCGCGCACCCTGGTGTTTCACCGGGCTCTGCTGCGCGCGGTAGTCCACCTGCCCGACCGCCCACGGGACCAGCAAGCCCATCGCGACCACCCCGCCCACGCACATCCTTGCCAGCTTCTTCATTCCGGATCCTCCTCACCGCCCGCGATCGCGGCACGCGTGTCTTCGAAAATGGTTTCGAGGTACGCCGTCAACCGCGTCTCTCGCCGACCTGCCAGCGACTGCGTGGCCGCATCGAGCACGCTCGCATCGCCGGTCTGTTGCGCGATCGCGCACAGCGATTCAACTCGGCGGAGCACACCCCACGAGTCGCCCCCGATCGCCTTCGCCGCTTCGACGGCCCGTTCCTTCTCGTCCCACTGCAGCATCAGATCGACCAGCCCTCGCCGCAGTTCGATCGCGCTGTAGACCTCGCCCGCCTCATCGGCGAGCCGCTGCCAGTGCTCAACCAGGTCCTCAGAAACCGACCCGTTCCACTCGATCGCGAAACGCAGCTTCAGCAGTTCCGCCAGCAGCGGCTCGTCCGCCGCGCGCATCGTTCGCACCTCTCGGGCCATCATCTCCGCGAACCGCTTCCGATCAACGACCCGCGAGGCGTTGCGGAACAGGCGGGCCGCCTCCCGGGCGCGCTGCTGCGGATCGCCGATTTGCTCCAACTCGGCAAAGTCTCCTTCGACGCCCTCCGCGTCCGGCTCGCTCAGGTCGTCCATCGCCCGCCAGAACAGTTCGTCGTCGTGCCACTCGATGACCGCTTCTTCGAGCAGCCCGCGCACCGTCTCGGCCCGTGGCCCGAACCTCCGCCCTTGGATCACCGCCGAGAAATGCTCGGGATTCATCCCTGCGCGGATCGACTCCGGCACATCCAACGCTGCATCCGCGAACACCTCCCACCGCGGCAGCCCGTCGGCGCTCAGCACCTCCGCGTGCGCCCGAAGCAGCCCCGCCACCGTCCGCGCATCCGCGTCGATCCCCTCGCGCCCTTCCAGCAGTTCCCGCGCGCCGCGCTGCACCAGGTCCGTCCAATCGCGCTGCTCGATTTCGTCCACATCGATCCACAGCGGCCCCGGCTCTAACAGACTCAGCCCGGCGTTGTAGCCCAGCGCGTTGATGTACATGAACTTCGTCGGATCGATCTCGATCAGCCGCCCGGGGTCCTCCATGAAGAGACGCACCGACTCTGCGTAATCCTCGCGCGCGTCGTACCGCGCGTAGCGGTTCACGAACCGCGCGCCTGGGGCGTGCGCGTACAGCCCCTCGCCCCGCTCATCGCTTATCAGCAGCCGTCCCAGCACCGCCGGCTGCTCCAGCATCACGATGCCGCTGTGAAATCCGTCGAACGGCTCGTTGCGATCCGCACGCACCCACCCCGACAGCGTGCCCCACGCCTGCATCCGCGCGGATGCCATCGCCAATTGATCGCCGAGCTGCAGCGCGTGCGCCAGTTCGTGCACCATCTGCGCATCCAGATCCAGCCGCCCGACCTCCTCCCAGTCCCGCGCGAGCGCTCGGCCCACGCCCAGGCGGACGAACCGGCCCAGCACCCGCCCGTCCCCGAACCGCAGTTCGCCCTCGATCGGCTCTTCCCCCGGCCAGCCCTGCACGGCCTCCGCGAACCGCTCCCACGCCTGCACCGCATCGTCGTCCTCATCCATCAGCCCGAGATCACGCATCAGCCCTGCGACCTCGTCCTCGCCCGCATCCCCGCCGACCCAGCTCGCTCGCTCGGCCATGCCCGCATCCAGCACGAAGACCGCGTCCTCGTTCATGCTGTAGAAGGCGTACACCGCATCGCCCATCAGCCGAGCCATGAGCGGCGCATCCTCGGGCACGCCGTACCCCTTCTGCCGGCGCACCTCGACATGCTCGATCCACCCCCGGATCTCCTCCGGGTAACTCGCCTTTGCCCGTTCAAACGCCTCGGTCAGCCGGGCTTCCACCGGGTCCACCGCGCACGCCGGCCCGCCGCAGGCGACAATCAGTGCCGCCACGCCCGCCCAGCCGAATTGTCCGTGAACCATCCCGATCCTCCTCGCCCGACGCTTTCCTCGAAAGCGGGCCCCCTGTTCCGGTCGAACTATACAGGCGACCGTACTCATCGCTGCGACTTCACCGAACCAGCCCGAATCTCCCATCCTCCCCATTCGACCATGCCCCCCCACCATCGCAGCCCACTCGTCCTTATCGGCGGCGTCCTGCTCGCGCTCATCGCCGGCGTCATCAACGCCGCCGTCCTGCGCGTCTCTGACCTCGCCGCCACCCATGTCACCGGCTCGGTCTCCCGCCTCAGCGCTGATCTCGGTGCTGGCGACGACACCGACCTCCTGCGCGTTATCCCCCTTGTCGCCAGCTTTATCGGGGGTGCGATCCTGGCTGGCGTTATCGTCGGGCGGGACACCCTCCGCCTCGGGCGTCATTACGGCGTTGCCATGCTCTTCGAAGCCGGGATGCTCATCGCCGCGGCGTTCACCCTCAATGCGGGCCACACCGGCGGGGTCTTCCTTGCCGCCGGAGCCGCCGGGCTCCAGAATGGGATGGCATCCACTTACGGCGGCCTGATCGTTCGGACCACCCATGTCACCGGCATCGCCACCGACATCGGCTTCCTCATCGGTCGCTGGATCACGCACCGCGATGTCGAGCCGTGGAAGTTCGGCCTGCTCTTCGCCCTCTTTGGCTCCTTCTTCGCCGGAGGCATCCTCGGCTGGTCCCTGAGCGGCCCGTTCGACGCCCTCGCCCTCCTCGCCCCCGCCGGCGCTCTGATCCTCATGGGCAGCACCTACCTCATCTGGCGCACCACCCATTTCAGCCCCGGCGGCGACCCCGTCTCGGGCTGATACCGCCTCCCCCTGATCGGGGTGTCACGGCTTGTCCTAAAGGGCTACGCTGTGCTTCAGCACTGCCCAGCCCTTTCAACCCCCTACAACCCTACAGGTTTCTTAGTACCATCCGCCCGTCCGTGCGGCTCTGGCCCATTTCGGACCACACCGCGCGGGAGGAGGACTCGCGATGAATCAAGACCAGCACGATCACGATCTCAATCCCGCTTCGAGCGAGAACGAACACACCTCGCACCACGAAGTGGCGGCTTCGACCGATTACGAGTCCTTCCCGCTCATCCGCATCATCGACAACATGCTCTCCGGCCTCAAAGGCCTGCTCTCGTCGTCGCTCGTGCACACAAGCTGCGCAATACTCGCCCGGCTGGGCATGTGGGCGGTGCTCCTCGCCGCGGCGATCATGCTCGTCACCTTCATCGTCATCGCCGCCCAGAGCGATTCGTTCTCGGCCATGCTCGTCGGTCTGATCTCGGCCGTCATCGCGCTCGGTCTGCTCTACACCGCGGGGAAGTTCTGCAACGCCGGCCAGCGCATCATCGAAAGCACACCGACGCAGCTCAGCAGCCGTGCCTTCCTCGACAGCATCGCCCTGCTCTCGATCGCCCTCGCCGTCGGCAGCATCATCATCGGCATCAACACGGCAACCAATACCGAAACGCTCCACCCGCTGGGCATCGGTATCGGCATCGGAGCGTGGTGGTTCTTCCTCGCCGCCGTCGCGTTCCACCCGCATCTGGCCAACTGCACCGTCCGCACCGGCGCGAGCGCGGGCCAAGAGTGCATCGGCATCGTCGCCTTCCTCGTCAAGGCGACGCTCCGCTTAGTCCCGATCGTCTTCGGCGTCGCCGCCATCACCGGCACCGTACTCTACCTGATCAGCTTCATCCGCTATATCGCCGCCGATGAGTTCGAGCGCGGCGGGATCTTCGAGGAACTGATGGCCATCAACCTCTACATCAATTCCGCGGCGGGCCTCCCGCTGGTGGTGTACCTGTACTCGCTGCTGATCCTGCTGCTCATCGATGTCATCCGCGCGATCCTGCGGATTCCCGGATCGAACTGAGGATCCGGAAACGGCGTTCTCGCCTGCCGCAAAAAACGAAGCACGCCCGGTGGCCCTCCCTGGCCTCGGGCGTGGATCGTTTCTCTCATGGCGCGGGGCGCCGTTCTCTCGTGTTCTGGAACTGTCGGGCAAGATGCTGCCCCGTCTCAGGCGCGATCAGGCGAGCATGCCGGCGAAATCCTCGACTTCTTCCTCGAGTCGGGAGCGGATGTCGGCAAGGGCTTCGCGGGAGAGGCGGATCTCGTCGAGGACGGAGCCGTCGATCTCCAACGAGGGCAGGTCGAGGCGGAAGGCGCCTGGGATCGTTCCCGCGAGGTGATCAGCGATGTGGACGAGGCATGCCATGGAGCGCGAGCCGGTGGGCAGGTCGAGCGGGTTGTGGTGGAAGCCGGAAACCTGCGCGAAGGCCTCGGGGAACTTCCAGCGTTCGCAGAGCGCCTTGCCGAAGGCCTGATGGTCGGCACCGAAGAGTTCACGCTCGATCTCGCGCATATCGCGATCAGGAACGCCGTCGGTGACGGTGATCTGGTTGACGACCTCGGCGAGCTTGGCGCGGTCGAACTGCATCTCGACCATCATGCCGATGTCGTGGGTGAGCCCGGCGAGGAAGGCCTCGTCGCCGACACCCATCTTGAGCTTGTCGGCGATCATCTTTGACGCAGCGGCGGTGGCGATGGCGTGCATCCAGATGTCGCGGGCGTTGAACTTGTCGCAGAGCTGGCCGCCCCGGAACAGTTTGGCCATGGAGGCGGAGATGGCGATGTTCTTCACGGCGTTGAGGCCGAGGAGGACGATGGCGCGGTTGATCGAGCCGATCTGTCCGGGCAGGCCGTAGAACGAGGAGTTGACGACCTTGAGGATGCGGCTGCAGAGGGCCGGGTCGTTGGAGATCACATTGTTGAGGTCCTGCGCGGTCGAGGTCGGGTCTTCGACGAGTTCGATGATCTTGACGGTGATCTCGGGCAGCGTGGCGATGTGGCTGATCTGCTTGATCGCCTCGGTGACAATCTGGTTCTGTGCGGTCAGTTCGCTCATCGCGTGCCCCGATCTTGATCCACGAGTCGTCCTCGGTCCGCACGCTGCGCGCCGGATCGGACACTTCTGAGATCGTCCGGGCGCGTCGAGGACTTTCGGCGAAGTTGGCAGATGGGGCCTTGCGCTGCGCCTGCGGGTTATCCGGACGCTCGCGCGTGCTCAGTAGGCGTTGTGCTTTCGCTGAAGGGCCGGATCGCGGGGGTCGGCCTTGGCGAGCAACTCGGCGATGCGCCAGCCGGTGCGCCCGTCGCCGTAGGGATGGCCGGTGGTCGAGCGGTCGATCCCGTCGGCCCGGTCGATGGCCTGCGCGATGGCGTCGGCTCCGGGGCTTGCAGCGTCGATCACGGTGGCGGGACGCTCGCGACCGGCCTGGCGGGGACCGATGTTGACGGCGGGCAGGCCGAGGATGGCGGCCTCGATGAGCCCGGCGGAGGAATTACCGACCAGCACGCCGCGGGATCGGGCGAGGCGCTTGAGCAAAGCGATGAACTCGGCGCGGGGGAGGTGGTCTCGTCGCACGCGGGCGGCGTTCGCGGGGAGGGCGGCGAGGGCTGCGTGGACGGCATCGGTGCCGGGATCGGCGTTGGGGTCGAGCCAGAGGTGCGGGCGGTCCCCCACTGCCTCGGCGATCGCGCTGACGGTGGCCTGCTCGGTCTCGTCATCAAGACCGGCGGGATGGTGCAGGACCACGATCTCCGGCGAGCCGAGCGCGCTGTACGACTCATCGTCGAGCGCGGCGATCTCGGCGAGTCCATCGGCGGCGGGCGAGCCAACCGGATGAATGCGTGAGGACGGCTCGCCCATCTGCTCGATGCGCTGGGCCGAGCGGACGGTGGCGGGCAGGTGGAGGTGGGCGAGTTTGGTGATGGCGTGTCGCATGGCCTCATCGGCGATGCCCTCAGCGCGGTCGCCGCCATGGAGATGGGCGAGCGCGATGCCTCCGACGCTTGCGGCGGACGCGGCGGCGAAGGCCTCGATCCGGTCGCCGAGGACGACGACCCAATCGGGCTTGAGCCGTGCGAAAGCGCGGGCGAAGCCGCAGGTGCCGCGACCGAGCGCCTCGGCGTCGGCGAGACGCCCGGTGGTGCCGGGCTGCTGCATGTTAACGGTGGCATCGAGCCCGAAACGCCCGTCAACTTCGCGCCAGGTCTCGGCGGGCTCGAGCATGTGCGCACCCGCCGCGATAACAAGCGTGATGAACTCGGGACGCGCGCGGCAGGCCTCGATCACGGGGACGAGCAGGCCGAAGTCGGCGCGGCTTCCGGTGGCGAAGACGATGCGGCGGCGTGCGTCGGTCATGCGAGGTCGTCCTCGGTGAGGGGCGTGTCAGGGTCGAGATCGCGTGCGGCGACACGCCCGGCGACGGAATCGCGATGGTAGGGCTCGATGCCGGTGCCGGGGCGCTTGGTGATGAGGGCGGCGCGGGGGATCGGCTCGCCAGCGCGCACCGGTCGGGTGAGGACGAGCGACTGGCGGCTGACGGTGCGCACATCGGCCTCGCAGGGGAGGACGCGCTTCTCAAAGGAACCGACGAGTTCGGCGGGCGGATCGCCCGCGCCGGTACGGCAGAGCGTGGCGTATTCGGCGAAGCCCGTTGGGTCGAGCGATGCGGCGTGGTCGGGGCCGGACGCCGCGCGGTCGAGCGTGAGATGCTTCTCGAGCAGGCGCGCACCGAACGATGCGGCGAACGCGCCGGTGTCGGTGCGTGTCGAATGGTCGGAGTAGCCGATGGCGTCCACGCCGAGGTCGGCCTCGATCAGGGCACGGATCGCACCGAGGGAGGTATCTTCATCGGCAGTCGGGTAGCTGCTGACGCAGTGCAGGATGGCGCAGCGGGAGCGGGCTTCGCCGAGCCAACCGGCAGCCCGCCGGACTTCATCGAGCGTCGATGCGCCGGTGGAGACGATAAGCGGCTTGCCCGTGGCGACGAGGTTGTCGATGAGCGGCTTGTTGATGATGTCGGTGGAAGAGGTCTTGTAGGCGTCCCACGGGATCTGCTCGGCGACTTCGACAAGCGACGGGCTGAAGGGGGTGACGATCGCGTGCAGATCGAGCGCTTGGGCGCGTTCCACGATCGGGGCCATCTGGTCGATCGTGAGTTCGAGGGCGCGGAGCATGGAGAACGGGTCGGTTGCGCCCGAGTCGCGCTGATAGGCGGCGAGGCGAGCAGCGCGGGAGATGAGGCGGTCGGTCTCGAAGAGCTGCAACTTGATCGCGTGGGCGCCCGCGGCGTGGGCAGCATCGACGAGGTCGAGCGCCTTCTGTTCGTCGCCGTCATGGTTCACGCCGATCTCGGCGATGAGGTACGGCGACTTCACGCTGCGCCAGGGAACAGCGGTCATGATGCGGCCTTCAGTGCCGCCTCAGCGCGGGCGAGGTCGGCGGCGGTGTCGATGTCGATGACCGAGCCCTCAGGGTTGATGATGCCGCGCTGGTCGGTGCCAAAGAAGGCGTGCGGGCCGGGGGGAGCACCGGGGATCTTGAGCAGGAGTGCCTCGCGGGTGAGGGCGATCACGCCGCCGTCCGGGATGTGCGCGGGCGGCAGATCCTGACGCCGGTAGACGCCGTGGTTGAGGACATCGCCCTGCCATGGGCGGACAGCACCGGACTGTGCGTCGACGACGGCGATCCACCAGGGGTGAAACTTGCCGACGGGCGCGTAGCTCTGGACGCTTTGGCAGGCGGTGGATGCGAGCAAATCGAGCGCGCGGTCGGTCAGGTCGGCTGGGCGGACGGGGACATTGGCATAGAGGATGACGATGTGGTCGGCGGTGCGAGCGTGCGACTGCTCCCAGCGAGCGAGGGCTTCGCGTGCGGCATCGTCGACGGTCGCGGTGTCGGTGGCGAGTTCGGTGGAGCGCTCGATGGGATCCACGCCGCGTGATCGTGCGAGATCGAGGAGCTTCGGGCAGTCGCTGCTGACGGCGATGGCACCCACGCGCGCGGATCGCTGGAGATGCTCGATCGACCACTGCGCGCAGGGCTTGCCGGCGACTTCGCGTGTGTTCTTGCCGGGCAGGCCTTTGCTGCCGGCGCGCCCGAGGACGATGCCGAGGGTGAAGGGATGGCCCACCGGGTCAGATCCTGCGTCCGGAGGCGTCGAAGGCAAAGCGATCGGCGTTGCGCTTCGCGGCGAGATCGGGCGTGCGGAGCGGTGCGATGCGCTGGTTCTCGACCGCGCGCGGGAGCGGATCGATCACGGCGTGGCCGAGCAGGCCAAGCCAGTGGTCGTAGAATCCCTCGATTTCGTCGTAGGTAGCATCGCAGCGAGTGATGCGCGGGACGATCCATCGCTCGGTCGGGGCCTTGATGCCGAGCGGGCCCTCGATGCGCTCGCTCTGCAGGATCCGGTTGAGGCGCTGGGCGTTGTCGAGGACGGACTGCAGCGAGCAGTCGTGGCCGCTGAGCTTCGCATAGGTGGTTTCGGTCTGGGCGAGCAGATCGACGGAGACGACATCCGCGGTGGCGATGGCGGCCATCGCTGCATCGTCGATCTCGCCAGCCAGATCGGTGCGCAGATGGATGAAGCCGATACGCTCGTCGGCTCGCAGCGTCGCCATGAGTTCACTGAAGCGCGGGTGGCGGATGGGGTCGCCCATGACGCTCGCGCCGCCGCGGCCCGCGAGGGTCAGCGCGATGGGACGCCCGGGAGCGCTGTGCTCGGCGAGGATGCGATGGACGGTATCGAAAGCGATCGGTTCGGAAGACGGGATCGCTGGATACCAGAGCCGACGCTCGCCACCTCGGGTATTTGTTGGCGCGCCGAGGGGTTCGATCGTGAGATCGAGGGGCGCTGCGCTGAGGATGGGATCGGCATCGCGCAAACTCGGGGAGACTTTGAGACAACTGTCTGCGGCGATAGGGTCCGCCGCGGCGGCAGAAGGGATGTAGGAGAGGATGCCGCCGAGCGTGGCGAAGTGGCTGCCTCGGGCTCGCATGTCGGCGAGCCGCTCGAGGCCGCTGCGGCTGATGAGGCAGGGCGCATGGCCGGGAGATGCCTGGGTGAAGACCACGGGTCGGTCGTCGGGCGACTCGGCGTGGAGCTCGATGAGCTGCGGGATGAGCGACGACTCGAGCGTGGTCCATGCGCCATCGACAATGAGGGCGGCGTCGGCTTTGTGGCGGTCGAGGAGCGCGAGCGCCGGCGCAATGCGCAGGGCTTCGTCGTAGCAGCTCGCGCCGCCCAGACCACCGCGCCAGCAGGGTGAGGACCAGGCGCGGGCGCGAGCGATGCGGCGCCGCCACGCGCCTTCGACCGGATCGGGCGCGATGGTATGAGTTTCAACGGACTCGTGCGCCGTGCCGCAGAGCGTTTGGCGGACTGCGGCTTCATCGTCGGTCAGGATTGCGACGGGCAAACTGATCGGCGCGCTGTCGAGTCGATCGAGCGTGCGAGCGAGTCCAGCGCGTGAAGCCGGTGAATCAGCGGTGATGACCATGATCGATTTGGTCCATGCTCGCGATCGACGAGAGCCGCGTTCCGTCTCCACCGGGCGAGGTCGGGTGCGCTTCGGCTGCCCTTCGATGGCTTGCAGCGAATCCGAAGCGAGTTGCTCCAGCAGGTCCGCCATGTCGGCGATCCAGTTGACATTGAGCGCATCGCGCTCGACCTGTCGCTGCTGGCGCTCGATCTCCGTGCTCGGTGGTTTGAGTTTGAGCAGGCGGTCGGCCTTGAACCGTTGGAAGGTGCCGGTCTGGTTCAGTCTCTGAACGAGCGTGTAGGCGGGCTCGCGAGCGGTAACCTCGTCGCGGATGGTGTGGATCCTGCGAACGAGCGCGTTGATCTTGGCCGTCGAACCCGATGCGCTGTGCAGCGTGGCGATCCTGTTCAGCAGTTTCACCGTTTCGCGGCTGCTTCCCGCGATCGCCCGTGCATCGCGATGGATTTTCCTGAGAACCTCCCGGAGTTCGGTGGGCGGTTCCTGCTTCGAATCCGCGAAGCGAGGGAGTGTGATCGGTTCGACGGTCGACGAGGCATGTTCCGAGAGCGCTCGCGAGAGTGGCACCGCGCGAGTGCCACGCTTGGCCACACCGCCCTCGGTGGCATCGATAATAGTCAGGCCCTTTTCGACATCGCCGGCGAACTCGCGCTCGAACTGCGAGAGGTAGGTGGCCATCTGCTGGTCGGTGTAGATGGGACGGCCGAGGTGGTCGGAGCGCTGGATCAGGCGCGACTTCGCTCGAGCGATCCGCTCCCACTCGAACATCTCGAGAGTCCGGAACGGGTTCAGCTCCGGGGCCCATGTGTCGTGGATGGCGGCGCCGGAGGCGTAGTACTGGCCGTCGGTGAAGCCGA
This sequence comes from uncultured bacterium, assembly GCA_965652425.1. Taxonomy (GTDB): domain Bacteria; phylum Planctomycetota; class Phycisphaerae; order Phycisphaerales; family UBA1924; genus JANSXG01. Next base: position 27,169 of record CBFGVX010000036.1, read on the forward strand.
GGTCCTGCCCGATCAGGATCGCCGGGTCGCAGCCGAGGTGGCGGGCGAGGTAGTAGGCGAGGTGGGCGACGGTGGCGCCGGGGGTCAGGTGGTCATCGTGGGTGCGCGTGGGGCCGAAGAGTTGTTCAAGCGCTTCATCGCGCACGAGCCGGATCGGGCCTGGGAACGCGTCGAGCACGGCGGGGTTGACCTTGGGCTCGGCGACGAGGGTGATGCCTTCGAGGTCGGCAGCGGTGAGGCCTTCGTAGAAGCGGGTCGAGATCTCGTGGTAGTCGAGGGCCGTGACGAAATCGGGGCGGATGCCGCGGGCGAGCATGGGGCGCAGGACGGTCTGCACGGCGATGACGACGATTCGCTCGCGCACGGCCGTATCGGCGAGCAGGTGCAGATTGCGCTCCAGAGAGGGACCGGCGGACACGACGACGGCGGCGCGGCCCTTGGCGGCGTCTTTGAGGTCCGCGATGCCCGGCCAGCGCAGGTAGGCCTCAGCGTTGAGCATGAGGTTGCGCAGGGTGACATCGCTCTGCATGAGCGTGGTGACGACCTGGGTGCGCAGGGCGCTGCTGACCTCGGCGAAGGTCGCGCCGAAGACCGATGCGCGTTGGCCGAGGCGCTGCCGGCTCGGGGCGTGCTCGACAAGCTGGATGCCGATGGCGAGCGGGGCTTCGAGCCCACGCGTGGCGGCGCTCATCTCTCCGGCGGCGTGCTCATCGCTCAGGAAGCAGACCGCGCCCGCGCGGATCCATTCGGAATGGTCGATGCGCTCGAGGACCGCTCGGAGCAGTTCGAGGTCGGGCTCATAAATGATGACCACGCCGCTGGTGCCGACGCGCTCGGCGATCGCGCGGGCGTGGTAGCCGAGGGCAAAGCCGAGAACCACGATGCCGCCGTTGGACTCGAGGTCGATGGACTCGGCGATGGTCTGGGCCTCGGCGAGGGGGCGGCGTTTGCTGGCGAGGGCGACCGGACCGGACGGACCGGGGAGGGTGGCGCTGAGGACAGCATCGGCGGTGTCGGTGAAGACGAGGTCACGCCGGGGGGTGGCCTGCTCGAGCCGCTTGGCGATCCGGGGGTTGCGAAGGGCGATGGCTTCGAGGTTTCGCGCAAAGATTGCGCCATCTGACTCAGTGCAGTCGCCGGGAGCGTCACTGAGAAGCCCAAGGGCGGCGGCGTTGAGGGCATCGACATCGATGCCCCAGGGCGCGGCGGCCGGCTCGGCGTTGGCGTCGGGTTCGCGCATGGGATCGCCGTGGGTGCTGGGCATGGAGTCGATATCGGACGCTTGGTCCCGCTCCCTGCAAGACCGATCGACCCGCATTCGGGTGGATCGAGCGGCACTGTCGTGCGTACAACACGGCACATCCCGCCTCCGCGGGCGAAAGGCGGCCCCGATGACCGGCATCCTCGCTGAAACTCAGAATCTGATTTCCATATCGCTGGGTGCGTTTCCTCCCCCGCCGCTGACGGACCGGCTGCTCTTCGAATCGCCCGTCGTTGTCCCGGTGGCGGTGCTGATCCTCGCGATCATCATCGGGTTCGGGCTGGGAAGAGCGGGCAAAGGTCGCGAGGGCTGGATCGTAATGGCCGTGGGCGCCGTGCTCGCGGTAGGGATCGCCATCAGCTCCCGCGCGGTGGAGACGGATCGCGAGGCGATCGAGCGCCTGACGCGGGAGTTCATCGACAGGGTCATGGACAATGACTCTGGTCGTGTGGGCGAACTGCTCAGCGCCCGGCTGACGGTTGCGGCGGACGGACAGAGCGCCCCATTCGATGCGAGGGAATTCATCCTGAGCCAGGTGGATCGCGTGAGTTCGGAGATCGAGCGGTACGCCGCGAATGTGCAGGAGGCGGCGATCACGGTCGAGGATGCTGCCGGCCGGAGCAAATTCGCATTTAGCGTGCTGCAATCACGCGGGTACGGCTTCGGCGTGAGCACCTGGGTTCTGGACTGGCAGAAATCGCCTGCCGCCGGGTGGCAGATCAACACGATCGATCTGGTCGCGCTGAACGGCAACCCACCATCGTCTGGGATTTTCTCTCGGGCTCGCTGAGCAAACGGGTCGGATCAGAGACTCGCCAGCATCGAATTCCGCGAGGTTCGGATGATGTCCATCCGGGCCTGGAGCGTACGACCGGGGCAGGCGGTCGGGTTGAACTCCTGATGCGTGTAGACGCTGCGCCGTGAGATGTTGTAGCTCCGCAGCGTGGTCGCGAGGAACTGATCGAGCGCCTGCGACTGGCGCTCGGACACGGCCTGCTCCTCGTAGTTGCCGAGCATGCAGATACCGATGTTGCCCTCGTTGTTGTCCTTCACATGGGCGCCCTGCCACGCGAGCGGGCGGCCTTCCCAGACGCGCCCGGACGGGTCGATGAGGTAGTGGTAACCGATGTCGCCCCAGTTGCGACCGCGATGGGCCCGCCGGATGGACTCGATCCGAGCGGCAGCCGCGGACTGCGAGGTGCTCGTGAAGGCGGACATCCCGTCGTGGTGGATGGTCACCTTGTTGATGGGCAGCATCCGGTCCATGAGGTTGGGCACCGGGTTGCCCTTGGACCACGAGGACCGCCTGATCAATCCGGTGAATTCGGTGCTTCCGGTCGATGTTTCGGGGAGCGGCTCCCATGTGCCGGAGCCGCCGGAGCCGGTGGCTCTGGACCCGTTGCCGCGCCCCCACCGGCTGAGCAGTTCATCGGTGGAGCGACGCCCGGTCGGGGGCACATCGGTGGGGTAACTTGAATAGGTATTCCGAGCGCCTCCGGAAGACGAAGAGCAGCCACCCAGAAACATGGACGCTCCGGCGAGGCCCAGAATCGTCGCGCTGGAGCGCACGAGGGCCTGACGGCGCGACATGATCGTTTGGTTATGGGACGGTGGCTGCTGCTCCGGGGTCGGCACGGTCGTTCCTCTCGCTGCGTGGAACCATGAGCATCGGCGCGCGGGACCTCTGCACTTGATCCGCGTACGCATGCTACCAGCGCGCTGCGTTGTGGCTGCGTGGAAAACTCCGGTTGTCCCCGAATCGGGTCGATATGATCCGCTCATGATGCCCCCCCCCGCCCGCGTCGCACACTCCCGAACGACCGCAGCCCGATTGCCCCGGTTCGGAGTGGAGTATTCCGCTCAGCAGAGCGTGTTCCGGGTGCACGCCGAAGCGGACGAACTGGTGCTTCGCCTGGTTCATCCGGGAACTCGGGAACTTCACATTATCCCTATGCAGCGCGTCGGTGAGCCGGGGATCTGGGAA